>CAJOGS010000032.1:0-5470 GCA_905234045.1 uncultured Selenomonadaceae bacterium
TTTGTTTGACATAAGCAATCCTTTCAAGCTTTTTCAAACTTATTTTATCAAAGAATTGCTTATGTTTTCTATTTCTACTGATTTTACCAACAGCACCTAATTGCTCCAAAAGTTGAAGAGCAAAAGTGGTTTTACCGAGAGCGGGCAAGCCGCCTAAAATATATACGCCCGGCAAAAACGCGCCAATTTCGTCATCAAGATTATCAAAGCCGGATTTTCTGTCAGCAAATTTTTTTCGTTTCTCCAAAGAAAGTTGAAACTGAGTAGAAAAATAATCGTTTGAAGTTTCGCCGAATAATTTTTTTGTTTCCTCAGCAGCGATTCTGTCGAATTCATCTTGTGCGGTTTTGATAGCAGATTGAATCATTGTATATAAATAGTGTTCACCATTATTTTGGCGTAAAACGTCATTAAGGTCGATTCCTTCGGTTTTAGTGATATTAATCGTGCAAGTGGTGTAACCCGCCTTAATGAGGCTCTCAGCCGCCTTCTCGGCGGCGTTTTGACCCGTGTTGTTAGAATCAAAATCGAAAGCAATGGCAACAGGAATATTTTTTTGAGGGAAAAGGTTGCAAATTTTACTGACAAGCAAGTTTTTATTACCAACGCCGTTAGCAGCGATAATGGCAAAATCTAAGTCAGTTCCCAAAGTTTGAATAATGGATGCGCCGTTAATTGCTCCCTCGACGGCTAAAATAAATTTAGGATTTGTAGGAAGATATAAAGTAGAAGAGCCGGAAGGTTTCAAATTACTTTTGGCGTCACCGTCAACCTGTCTGGCAAGCAAACCGCCATTATCATTTGGAATGAGCATTGCAGGAAAAGAAAAATTATTATGCGGGTGTTTGTAGTTATCGCAGAATTGCCAATTTAGAAAATGTAAAGTGGAATAATCTAAGCCGCGCCACTTACCGCCTTGACTGTCAAGAAAATCTTTGAGGTTGTCGGAAGAATGATGAATGAAAAAATCAGCGGCTTTTTGTTGTTCCAAAGTGTCAGAATCAGGAAAATCTTTGTTGAAATTATCAAGGTCAATACCTTCAACTTGGCAAAGTTGTTTAACGCCTTCGACAAAATTAGTTAAGTCGATGCCGTGATAATGAGCGGCAACGTCAATATAGGAAAAACCTTTACCACATTTACCGCACAAAAGGCGAGTACCGTCATTAGAAAGAGTTGCGCCCGTTCCTTTTTTACCAGAGCCATTGCCGCAACCAATACACTTGAAACCGTATTTGACTTTATCAAGCCAAGTAATAGGAATTTGGCGAGTTTTAAAATCGGCGACAACTTGATCTAAAGTCATAAAAAAAACGCTCCTTTCGTAGAAAAAATATTTTTGGTAAATTTTCATTCCCTTGCTGTAGTGGCTTTTATGTAACTAAAAAACGACACCCACGCTAGTGAATGTCGCTGATGTATTGAAAAAGCCGCAAAGCAATAGTATAATCTAAAATAACTGTACGGGAAAAATCCCGTCAGTGGCAATAAAGCCTTCGGGTTTTCAAGTGAATGGTAGCGACACTCACTGTAAGCTCTGTAATGTTTGTCAGACGTTACAGAGTTTTATTGCATTAAGGAATAATCAATTCTTGATGAGTATAGCATAGAGGGCATAGGAATTCAATACAAGTTGCAAAACTGTGTAAGTTGAGTTGTCTCAATGCAAGCAAGAAAATGACAACTAACACAAAATCGCTGAACTTTCTTGAATACAGTTATGCAAGTAGTTCTTAAAAATTAATTTATTCTGATTTCTCATTGTTAGTGTTGGATAAATCAAACATAGTGTGTGGAGAAACGATAAAATCAGTTGCTGGAAAATGCTTTAAATTTCCGGTAACCAGATAAGCCGGAAATTTTTTGCGAGCGGCTAATAGAGTTTCATAAAAAACTAAATCTTTGGGATCGGGAAGATTTTCATAGGTAGGCTCGGGATTTTGCCAGATACCTCTATGAATTATGCTATTCAATAAAGTTTGAACTTCTGAAATAGGAAAATGGAATTTAGGACGAGCAGTAACTTCGCGATATTCAGCAATAATTTTTTCGTTAAACAAAGGAATGATATTGTCGGCTAAGCATTTTTTAATAATGTCGTTGGGAATGGAAGGGCGTTTCAACATTCCAGAAATCAAAACATTAGTGTCAATAACAGCAAAATAAATCATGATGAACGCCGAGCCAAATTAATTTCAGAGTTAATGTCATCAAGAGACAAATCGGAAACGCCGGATTTTTCAGAAGAAGAATTAATAGCATCTAAAGCCTGTAATCCATTCAAGGCAAGAGAGTTTTTATCAGAAGGAAGAACCATACTGAAAGGGATACCATTTTCTAAAACGGAACGTTTTAAAAACATTCTGATAGCAGAAGAAATATCAAGACCTAAATCTGCGAAAATTTGATTAGCCTTAGTCTTTAAATCATTATCGATTCTAACTTGAATTAAAGAAGTAGCCATGTGAATCACCTCGTAATTAGTATATTACAACGTAATGCAAATTACAAGGTATGCTGAATGGTTTGATTGCAGACAACTAACTCCTCAGTGACGTAGAGAAAAAATACAATTTTGGGTAGAAGACGAAGATTGATTTTTGTGTTCAATCAACTGAATTTTAAGTAGCAATTTGACCAAAATCTGATTTTCAAATTGATTTTTCTATAGTCGACTGATACAATACATTATCATGACATTAGGAGAAATAAAAAATGTGGTGCAAGGATTGCAATTTGGAGACTAACGAATTACATTGCCCTGTTTGTGGTAATAAAACGGTAGAAGATGTACCCACCGAAATTTTTTGGTGCAAAAATTGTTTAGTTCCAATCATTCATCTTGCCACTGCTCCAGACAAAGGAATTTGTCCGATATGCGGTAAAAAAACTGCGTACCTTTCTACTGATTTAAGACCTGTTTTTCCGGAGGAACGCCTTCTTCTTGAAATTTTATTAGACAAGAAACCGAACACCTGTATAAATTCTTCGGTTTGGGCATTAAATAGCAGATATTACATTGACGGAAAATCTATAGCGATTCCGGCTAAAACATTTGCTGAAGCAGATACTGATACTATTTCAAAGAAGATAAACGAATTATCAAACGAAGTCGATTATTTTTTCTTTGAGAAAAATATTAATTTGTTCATTCAAGCGAATCAACATCGCTTGGCATATCTCAAAAATGAGGCGTTTGCTTTTGTTAGAAACACCGCAGAAAAATATAACGAGGAAAATATTGTTATTTCTTTTTCCGGCGGCAAGGACTCAACCGTTACAGCAGACGTAGTTATTAAAGCTCTCAGTAATCCCAGTTTAGTGCATATTTTTGGAAATACTACGCTGGAATTTCCCTCTACTGTCGAATATGCTAACCGTTACAGAAAATCTCACCCAATGGCTATATTCCAAATTGCCGAGAATACCGAACAGGACTTTTTTAAAGTTTGCGATGATATAGGACCGCCTGCCAGAATGATGCGCTGGTGCTGTTCAATGTTCAAAACAGGTCCAATTACCAGAATTATCAACAGCTTGTATCGCAGTCAACAAATTCTTACTTTCTACGGCATCAGAAAATCTGAATCTGTCAGCCGCAGTAAATACAATCGAATTGAAAACGACGCTGAATCTGTCAAGATACAACAACAAACAGTGGCGTCTCCAATTTTTTTCTGGAAAGATATTGATATTTGGCTTTACATTTTGGCGGAACAGCTTGATTTTAATTCGGCTTACAGGCTCGGTTATGACAGGGTAGGTTGCTGGTGTTGTCCAAATAATAATCAACGTGCGCAATTTCTGTCACGCATTTATATGCCGGAGGAATTGAAAAAGTGGCGAAATTTTCTTATCAGTTTTGCTAAAAAAATTGGAAAGCCTGATCCTGAAGTATATGTTGACAGTGGAAAATGGAAAGCTAGGCAAGGAGGTAATGGGCTTGCCTCTGCCGGTGATGTTAAAATTCGATTCACTAACTGTACTGCCGAAGACAATGCAAAAATATATCGTCTTGTCAGACCCTTTGACGATGAATTAATTGGTATGTTCGTTCCTTTTGGAAGACAGCTAATCAAATTTAGAATTAATTTCAACAGGGGGATTGATATTGAAAAGAATAAAATGGACGATTGAAGAAGTTGTTGCAATGGTGGATATTTATTTTCGCTATTCAGACGGGAAAATTGAAGATTTAAATGCCGAATTGATTCGACTTTCTGAAATATTGAACAGGCGTGCAGATTTATTGAATATTCCGCACGATGATAAATTTCGTAATTTTAACGGTATGAAATGTATTTTTCAAAATGTCAGATACGTTGCGACTGACGGCGAAATCGGTTTACCGTCTGCAAGTAAATTGCATTACATTGTTATAGATATGTATCATAATGAACGAGAAAAATTTGATAGAATACTTGAAGAATTTTATCAAAAATACAAGCACTGAGAAAAAATTTTCGGTGCTTTTTTTTTTTGCGCCGTTTAACTTTCATTTTGAATTGGTTCCAATATGGTAAAATCTCTGCGTTATTGGTTGCAAGCCGTTGGAATTACAGAAGAGCCAAAAACAGGAAAAAGAAACCAGCGTTTTACAAATTTGGGCAAATTGGTTTACGAGTACGATAAGTACGTTGAAGAAATTGGCACTCTCTATCTTTTGCAATATCGTCTAGCGTCACAACAAGACGAAGCTACAGCGTGGTATTTCTTTTTCAACGAATTTAGTATGTCTGAATTTTCCAGAGAAGATTTTGTAACTGCATTACAAAAGTATATAAAAATGCGCGACAATAATACAGAATATGCAATTCGTTCTTTGAATGAGGATTTTCAATGCATTATTAATACGTATCTTCCGCGCTATAAAAGTAATCCTGCAAAGGTATCGCCGGAAAATAATATCGATTGTCCGTTTGGTGAACTTGGACTTGTAGATATTTTAAACAAACGCAAAAAAACTTACAAAAAAAGTATACCCGTCTGCGAAATGCTTAATCCGTATGTGATACTTGCAGTTATTGTTGATAATGCTGACGGACGAAAAGAAATTAATCTTAATGAACTTTTAACCGCTCCTTGCAATATTGGGAAAGTATTCAATTTAGATTCAATTACGATGCTTGATGTGCTGTATCGTATCGAAAAAAAGGATTGATAAAAATTATTCGTACTGCAGGATTAGATGTCATTAGTATTACAACAAACCTTGATTTTATAGAATGCGTTGAGAAATTTTACACATCCATTGATGAACAAAGTCAGGAGAACGCAAAATGAAAAATATGATTTCTGTTGCTTCAGGTTTTCAATATTCCGTAAATATTGGGTATAGCCCCGAGTACGAATTTTTCTTTTTCAATGTCGTTAGGGACTGTTGGTAAAGTCAAAAATAGTGCAAATAAAAAAAGTAGCAAGTTGGAATTTCTCAACCTTTAGCAAATTGCTTTTATTAGGTATACCCGCG
>CAJOGS010000032.1:5625-18170 GCA_905234045.1 uncultured Selenomonadaceae bacterium
TTTAAAAAATTAAAAATATTTTATAAACAGTCTAAAAGCGAGTTTACCAACACGCACTAGAAAAAATATCTAAAAATAAAATTTTACCAACAGCCCCTAGGTAAATCCGAATTTGATTTTTTTGAGTACATAATTTATAGATTCTCCTATCTAAGTAATTTAAGTGAAATATGACTTAAACCCGCTGAAAGGCGGGAATTTTTTTCTTAAATTGGAACGTTGTTGAAAAAATCCCCAATGGAATTGTCTTGCAAATAAAAATGCTCGATTTTAGACGTTTTCAACATCACGTAACGTGATTTCATTGTGAATGCGTGCTGTAAGTTGATAAAAAAATTTTGCGTTTTTCAGAAGTGCGTTTCTTTTTCGCTGGCGAGTAATAATTTGTTACGCCAGAATTCGTAAATTAACTACTTTTTGTTTTTTTCGTTCTTTACTATCACTTCGGTATGAATATATTACTTCAAATTGTTGTTGTCAAGTGTGTAGATTAAATTTTGTAGTAAATATTGATTTTACAACAAGCTGAAGTATAATATAACAAAGGGGTGATTGAAATGAAAGTTGATAAACTGAGAAATTTGAGAAGGGAACATAAAGTTTCGCAAAAGGAACTTGCAGAAATTTTAGGAATTTCACAACAAACAGTAGCAAGTTGGGAAACAGGACGTACAGAACCTTCAAATGAATTTTTAAGAGATATTGCAGATGTTTTCAATATCTCAGTAGATTATTTATTGGGTCGTGAAAACTTAACTTTGTCATCAATACCGCAGGAAGAAACAAGTTTATTGGAAGGATTTCGGTCACTGACAACAGAAGGTAAAAATACGTTGATGACGATATTAGACGCGCTAAAGTCAAAACAGTCGGCGACAGCGTGAGATTGCAAAGATAAAACCAGTTTTTGAAACAGCGATGGCAAATTTCCTGCAGAAGAGTTTATTTCAGAATATGATGATGTAATTTTATGACGTTTTTTCCCAAGACAGGAGGAGAAATTATGGTAAGCGTTCAAGAAGAATTTTTTTTATGGCTGTCTAAAAAAGTTTCTCCTGCACAATTATCAGAGTATTGTATTGCTTGTATTGATATTGAAAAATTTTGTCTTCAAGAAAGAATTTTTGGAAAAAATTTATTTGAAACTACAGATTTAAAAGCCATTGAAAGTTTGGTAGGGTTTATAAGTTCTAATCAGGTATATAAAAGATTTCGGGCTACTTATGGACACAATCTGAGTAAGACTAGTGCCGCGCTGAAATATTACTGCGATTTTCTGAAGACTACCAAAAAGCAAGAAAATATTACAGCTGTAAAAAATGAATCGACTGCAGAGAAAATATCTTCAAACAAAGAGACCTTTAAAGATTGGCTGAAATCCAAGTACATTAACGAATTAGTAGTTTCAAGGTACATGACTACAGCACAAAAAATCAATAAGATACTTAAAGACCAAAATATTATTTACACGGACTTATTTTTAATTACGGACTCGAAACATCTGGAAAAGATAAAATCTCAAATATTTGGCAAAGTTTTATTCGCAAATTCTATTCCTATGGCAGTTTTTAATGATTTGATTGCATTTCGTCAAGGCAAATCAGCAACTGAAAAAATTTCAACATCGCCTGTAAAATCTGAAGTTCAAGCAGAGAAAAAAATTAAAAAATACGATGAGACTTCCAATAAAGCAACAAATGCTAAAATTTCTATTCCGTCAGTAAAAGCTGAAATTACAGAAATAAAAAATATCGCTGTTGAAAATTCTAAATCAACCAAAGACGAACTTGACGCAAATAAAAGTGCTTTTAAAGATTGGCTAAAATTTCAGTATACAAACAAAATGACGGCTTTAATTTGCTTTGAGACAATAGCCGACATCAATAAAATGTTAAAATCTGAAAAAATTTCTCCCGCTAATTTATTCTTAATCGCTGATTCTAAAAAGCTCGTGGAAATAAAAGACCTTTTATTGAATACAAGGTCTTTTAAAAGTTTGAATGAGAAACAAAGAAATATTATTTTGACGGCTTTTTATAGCTTAGTTAAATTTTGTCAATGTAACTCAAAGACTGAAAAAATTCCAACATCGGCGGTAAAATCTGAAACGCCGCAAGCAGAGAAGAAATTATCACGCTTTGAAAAATATGTTGAGGCTCAAAGAAAACATTTTGATTTAAATGTACAAAACAGCGAACAAGAAACGTCTTCAACCGCTGAAAAAATTCCAACGCCACCCGTAAAATCTGAAACATCAACAGAGAAAAATTTATCAAAAATTGACAAGTACGCCGAAATTTTAAATAAATATTTTGGCGAAAATGGCTATCAGCCTGGAAAAATCAGATTCCGCAACAGGTTTAAACAATTCTTTTTTGAGGAGTATGGAGAAAATATTTCAGATTCCGAAGAACAATTTGAAGAAATTCTAAAAAAAATTGGCACTCAAAGGGACGACCGCATTTTCCCAAAACAAGATGAAAATCAAAACGAGCTGATTAACGATATTGTAAATGACATTTTCGCCGCCTTTGATTCTGGAGCGTCGGCAGTTTTCATTGAAGCCGTCTATGACAAGTATCAAAAGCCGCTTGCAGAAAATCTCAAGGTATATAATGCAGATGCCTGTGTGCCGTTAATCTTGGAAAACGCCAACGGCAAATTTTTTAAATACGGTACATATTTTAATCCGAGAATAAGGAAAGCCGCGCCGGTTGAAGATATTCTGCGCTTTCTGCAGGAAATTCATCAACCTTTGGCGTATAATCAAATTTGTTGTTCACTTTGGTATATTCCACAAAGTAAATTAAAAGTTCTCTTGAATCAAATTCCGGAAGTTGTGCGTGTCGGAAATGACTTATTTTTTTACGCGCCAAATTTGCCGCTTGATGAAGCAGAACTGCAAAAAGTTTCTTCACTGATTCAATCCGAAATTGATTTTCACGGTTACATTACGGATGTTAAAATGATGACTTTGATAAAATCTAAATATCATATGATTGCATCGAATTTGGATGAATTCAGTACTTACGCCGTCAGAAATTGTTTGAGTTATATTTTTAACGGGCGTTTCGCGTTCAATGGCTCTGTAATTTCTTCGCTGGGCAGTCAATTAAATCTTAGTGAAGTGTACGCAGATTTTGCGCGGGAACACGAAAATTTAACGCTTGACGAACTCAAAGATTTTGCAAAAGAATTGGATTCTAATATTTCTTGGTTTCCCGTACTCAGTGAAATGGTGCGCGTTTCTCAAAACAAATTCGTCAGAAAAGATTTTATCAATTTCAATGTCAACGTGATAGATAAATTTCTTGATGAAATGTACCCGCAAAATTATATTCCGCTCAAGGAAGTAACGCTTTTTATTAACTTCCCGAATGTCGGTTACGCGTGGAATATTTATTTGTTGGAAAGTTACCTGTACAGTTTCAGCCGCAAATTTCGCCTGATTCATAATTCTTTTGCTGAAAGCGGCGTTTATGGTGCTATGGTGCGCGTCGGTTCTTCAATATCTGACTACGAATCTTTAATCACTGACGCTTTGTCGTACTCCGATTCACTGACTGAAAGTAAGGCACTTCAATTTATTGTAGATCAAGGTTATCAACAGCGAAAAACTTACAAAGATATTGGCAACGTCATTAGAAAAGCCAAAATTTTAAAGGAAAACAGAAGGAGAAAAAGTTTTTGAAATGTACCAGTACATTTGGGACGAAGAAACCGGCGGTCCTCTGCTGACAACTGAAGTTTCTAAGTTCAGCAAAGAACCTCGCCCTGTCTACTACAAGGAATTGGATATTCTGGGCTTTGACAAGTTTTGGAACTATCCAAAAGACGACCGCGCCCCTTTGATGTGGGCAGAGGCGAACAATTATATTTATCGCGGTAAAAAAGTTGCGTCCACTAAGGGCGGTGCTTTGTATACGCCGCCGGAATTAATTTTACTCGAAGAGCCGGAACCAAATGGACAACCTCTGCAATTTGTCGATATTGAAGGTATGATTAAAAAAAATTCTTCAATTATGCAGTCCCTTGTACAGGATACTATAAAAAAACTTTACAACACCTACAAACGCTACAAAAATAGAGTCGATCTGTTTTATGTTGCCTTCAGCGGCGGCAAAGACAGCATTGTTACTCTTGATATTGTTCAACGCGCCTTGCCGCACGATGATTTTATAGTTTTGTTTGGCGATACTGGAATGGAATTTCCCGACACTTATGATGTTGTAGACAAAATTAGTTCTTGGTGTTCGGAACAAAAAATTAAATTTTTTACTTCCAAATCTGAACTTGATCCCAGTGATACTTGGAAGATAATCGGACCTCCGGCACAAAAAATGCGTTGGTGTTGTAGTGTTCATAAAACTGCGCCGCAAATTTTACTTTTGCGAAAATTGACTGAAAATCCTCATTTTCGCGGAATGGCTATGATGGGCGTCAGGTCAGATGAAAGTTTTGCCCGAAGTCAATATGATGATTTAAATTTTGGTACGAAACATAAAGGGCAATATGATTTTTATCCTATTTTTTTTTGGAATTCTGCAGAGTTATTTCTTTACATTTATAAAGAAAAATTAATACTAAATGAGGCTTACAAAAAAGGAAACAGCCGCGCCGGTTGTTTGGTTTGTCCAATGGCGGCTCCTAAAAATAATTGGTTTAAAGAAAAATCTTATGCTGGCAAAGTCTCTGATTGTCATACAACTACATTTTTTAACGAAATTATAATTAACAATACATTTGCTAAGGAATTATCAGCTGAAAAATTGAAAGAATTTATGGATATAGGAGTTTGGAAATCAAGACATAATGGAAGTAAACTTTTATATCCGAGAATCACATATAACGAGGAACAAAAAGATACTGATTTAATCATAACGTTAGATTCAATTTCAAAAGATTGGAAAGAATGGTTAAAAACATTGGGACAATTAAATTTTCTTTCCAATAATTTGGTAGAAATATTTTGCGATGACAGCAAATATTTATTGGAATACAATTTTGAAAACAACAAGCACGAATTTAAAGTCAGTAATCTTAAAAATTCTCAGAAGGAACGCTATTTTATTTCGTGGTTGAAAATTGTTTTAAAAAAATCTGCATATTGTATCGGATGTCAAATATGCGAAGCTAATTGCCCTAACGGCTATATACATATGGGAAACAAAAATTTTTACATTGACGACAAATGCACCAAATGTAAAAAATGTTATGACGTTGATGGAGGTTGTGTAGTTGCAATTTCGCAACTTTTACCAAAGGAGAGTAAAATGAACGGAACAATCGACCAATATAAAAATATGGGTATTCGTTATTCTTGGGTAGTCGAATATTTCAAAAAGAAAGATGATTTTTGGGATAATAACGGTCTCGGCAGTGAAATGATAAAATCACTTAAAAATTTTTTACGCCACGCCGAAATAACCGAAAAAAATAAAATTACCGCGTTTGGAGAAAAAATTGCAAATTTAGGCGGTGAATCTACAATATCTTGGGCGTTAATGTTGTGTAATTTAGTTTATACTCCTCAATTTAATTGGTGGCTTATGAATATTGATTTAAATTGTCAGTATACGCAAAAAGAATTTGATAATATGCTTAAAGATATTTTAACAGCCAATTCTAAAAAAAATGTACTGCAAGCATTTAAAAATATTTTTTATACAAACCCAATCTTGAGTAATAAAATTGGATTTGGAATTGTTGATGTTGAGGAAAAAGGCAAAACTACCTATTTGAAGGAAGTTTGCCGCAAATCTTGGGATGACCCTGAACCGCTTGTTATACTTTACAGCCTTTACAAGTTTGCTGAGAAGTGCGGAGACTACCACCAATTTTCATTGACAACATTGATGGACGATTCTATTGAACGCGACGGAGTCAGTCCCACGCGCATTTTTGGTCTTGATCGTGAGACTATGATTCCGCTTTTGAATGGTCTTTCAGCCAACTATCCTAATTTTATCAACGCCAGTTTTACTTTGGGATTAGATACAATAACTTTGAGGGAAGATAAAAAATCTGAAGATGTATTGAACTTGCTTTAGTGTCCACAAGGAGCCAATTATAATGGAGAAGAAACTTTACAACGATTATTTTGCGATTGATCCGCAATATTACGCCGCAGTTGACGAAGAATTGATTAAAACCGGCAAAGTTAAGTGGGAATTCTTTTATCCGCATGAAACTTTTGTAAAATTGTTGGAAAAGACACATATAATGCTTTCCGGCAGGGATTCTCGTTCACTTTGGGTTGAAGGTGCTTATGGTGTCGGAAAATCACACGCCGCACTTACAATTAAATCATTGCTTGAGGCGGAAGATGAAAAAATTCGCGCCTATTTCCAAAATTACGGCTTGAATATGGATCTTTGCCAAAAATTGATAACCGATAAAAACAGCGGCAAATTAATCACGATTCACAGAATTGGCTCCGCCGCTATTCGTTCCGACCAAGATTTAATTCTTGCAATGCAATACAGCATATCAGCGGCGTTGAAGGCGCACGGGATTAATAATCGCGGTGAATCTTCGTTGAGGGATTCCGCTTTGAAATGGCTTGAAGAAAAAGCCGCCAACAGAAATTATTTTGACAGTCTGATTCAAGAAGAAAAATATATGTGGACGTTTGGCGGAAGACACGTTGAAGAAATAATTGAAGTTCTCAGAAACAGCGAAAATCCCGCCCAAGTTTCCAAAATGATGAGAAATATTTTACAAGTTGCAGAAGATAACGGGATAACGGCATTGCGTCTTGATGTTCCGGCTATGTGCGAATGGATTAAAAGCGTTATCCAAGAAAATAATATTTCTGCAATTTTATTTGTTTGGGACGAATTCACCGAGTATTTTCAAAACAACCAAAATTCTTTGACAGGTTTTCAAACGCTTGTACAACTTAGCGCGTCTACGCCATTTTATTTTTTGATAGTAACGCACGAGTCTAAAAATTTAATTATTGATGACGATATGCGTAAAAAAATTTTAAATCGCTTTGTCGGTGATGTTGCCGTTAGAATTGAAATTCCCGATAATATAGCATTTCGCCTTTTGGCAAAAGCTATGAAAGTTACAAGCGATCCAGTTTTAGAGCCGGAATGGCAAGAATATAAAATTGAATTAAACGAAGAATTAATTGACGTTAGAAACGTAATTATTAACAGTGTCAAAAAGCAAGCAACGCTGGGTTCAAAAACTTTAATTTCAGATGATGATCTTCAATCCGTTTGCCCGATTCATCCTTATGCCGCGTTGCTTTTAAAACATATGTCGGTAGTTTTCAATTCAAATGCCCGCAGTATGTTCGATTTCATCATAAGCAACGATTTGGAAGATGCGAAGGGCTTTAAATATTTCATCAATAATTACGGACCTTTGGACGATAACCACCTTTTAACAATCGATATGCTCTGGGATTTCTTCACCTGCAAAAATCAAAACGGATTAAATGACGATGTGCGAACAATTCTTGGCGCATTAGATTTGTTGCCGAAAAATGCACTGTTGCCGGATCAAGTGCGAGTATTTAAAACAGTGCTGTTATTTGAAGCTATTTCCCTGCGCGTCAATAATGTAGAACTTTTGCGCCCAAATGAACAAAATATTGATCTTGCTTTCAGTGGTACGGACTGGACAAAAGGCAAAGCTAGAAATATTGCCGCCGGATTATGTGAGCAAGGTTTTTTATTTGAAAAACCTGTAAGCGGCGGTTTGAGAGAATACACCGTTGCCAACAAAGGCGGCAATAAAGCAAAAATTGAAGAATACAAAAAAGATATTCGAGAAAAAACAAAAACGCAGGATTTAATTGTTAATGCTGAGTTGATGAATAATTTGCAGTTACCCGCTACAATTCGTTCGCGTTATGTGTTGGAAACTGCCACAGCTGCGAATTTTACTCAAACTTTAAATAAGGTAAAAAATAATTTCAGGGCTAATCGACTTCATGCGATTGTAACTTTCGCACTCAATGACAATGAAGCCGCAATTATCAGCAATCACATAATGAAAACCGTGCAGTCTGCGGACAATATTTTATTTATCGAAAGTCTTGTTCCGTTTGGCAATGATTTATTGACTCAGTATGTGGACAATATGGCGTACAGCAAAAATTACGCGCAAAGTAACAAGCAACAAGCCAACGGATACGCTAACGAGGCGCAAAAATGTTTAACTGAATGGCGACAAAAAATTGAAAACGGAGCTTTTATGCTCTACACTGCGGAAAACAGGAGCGGTATTCGTGTTAGAAATTTTGAGACATTGTGCGATGAACTGAAAAATATTAATCGTAGAATATATTTTTACGGCTTGGAGCAATACAGTCTGATTGATAATATGTTTGCAAAAGGTCCGTTGGCACAAGGCGCGGAATGTGGCATAAATCAAGAATTAAAATCAACATTCAGATCAGCAAATAAAAATACCAGTATTGATACTGCATTGAAAGAAGCTTGGCAAATTGAAAAATATTGGGAAGACCCGCAAAAGAAAAATTTGCCGATAGTGAAAATAAAGCAAAAAGTTGAACAAATTATACACGAAGGCTTTGAGAATTCTGCAGGACGAATCAGCATAATGGCGATTTATGACGCGCTTGAAGACGCGCCTTTCGGTTTTATGCCAAATAATATTACTGCCTTTGTACTTGGATTTGTGCTGAAAGAATACGCAAATTCAAATTATTTTTGGAGCAATGACTCCACAAGCGAAAGCATGTCCGTCGAAAAGATGAAACAGATGATAGCAAATGTTATCAATCAAAAATTTTTACATTCGGACAAATATAAAAATGAATATATCGTTGAAATGGGCGAAAATATGCGCTGTTTCCTGCAATGTACCGCTAAGGTTTTTCATATTCCAAAAGCGCAATGCGGCTCAGTGGAATTTGCACGCAGTAACATAAGAATAGGAATGAAAAATTTAAGTTTTCCGATTTGGTGCTTGAAATATATTCTTGATGTTACGCCGCTTGAAAGTTCCGCCGAAAAAATTGCAGATGTTATCGATTCATATTGCGGAATAGCCAACACAGATAATGTTATTAAATCAAACGAAAGTGAATTAGCTGAACACATTGGAAGTCTAGTTAATGAAGATTCAAATATTACCGCCGACCTTGAAAAACTCCTCAATAATGATATGTGTCGCAAGGGAATGTTAGCGTATATCGAACAATTTCAAGGCGGAATTTTGAAAAAGTTGGCAGCCGAAATTAAAGACAACGGAGCGTATTTGAATCAAATTAAGCAAAAATTTGTTGACGCGGCAAATTGGGTGTGGAATATTGAAACTGCTGATGAAAGAATAGCTGAAGTTATTTTGGAATATCAAATAATTTTAGAAAGTAATAAAAGTCTGCCACACTGTACAAATTTGCACGATGTAATTTTAGAATGGGGCAAACGCTCCAACAATATCAAAATTCCATATGACATTTTAAAAAAATATGTCGGAGACTTGAGAACATTTCTTGAACAAATTTACTACATTAAGCAGAGCGGACAACTTCAAGAACAAAATAAGAAAAAATTTTATAATGAACTCCTTACACAGCGTGAAAACTTCGACAGATTTTATAAAGATCAGCTGAATTATTTTAATCAAGCGGTTAAAAATTTTATCGAAGAATTGGAAGAACAAGATATTGTAGAATTTTACAAAACAATCCCTACAGGACAATTCACAAAGTCGGGAACGGAATACTATAACTACGTTGAGAATAATGTAACCGTATACAAAAAGGCACTTAAAAAGAGTCGCTTAAAAAATTTGTGGCTTGAAAAAACCGGCACAAAAGACCCCGTTGACTGGTCGGAACGTTACGAGACGCCTATTCTTTGTATGTTCAGTGATTCCGAACGTAAAGAGGCGAAAGAAACATTTTCTACAATTTTAGCTTACGCGGCATCAGATTCAGATATTGACAGAGCAATATCATATCTTGAGACGGCAAATTTTTATGACAAATTGAATGATTCTGCTGAAAGAGATCGTTGTTTTATGGAGCGAATTGTCGGCGATTATTCAGTTATGTTGACAAATGCTGATGAAGTTCGCAAAAAATTAAAATCAAGTATTTCCTACAAAGTTTATGAGTGGATGGACAACAGCACAGTTAAAAATCGTTTAAAAACTTTGGCAGAAATACAATATAAACTCAAAGGTTATGAACGTGTTCAAGCGGTCATTGACAAAATGGACGCCGCCGAATTGCGCCGCTATTTGAATGACTTAATCAGCGATAATCTTACTGTCGGAATGGAAATTTTGAAGAAGGAATAAAATATGCGCTGTAAAGATATTGATGAATGTTTTGAAAAAATATCCGGCTATTTCAACAGTGAAAAGACCGGAAAATTTTTTATTGTAAATACCGAAAACTATAACGTCTATCACGATATTTTGGAACGTCTTCAAGCTGACAGCGGCAAAATTTGTGTCTATGTCTCTAAAAATCTTTATCCGAATAAATTGCCCGATGTTGATTCTGCAATTATGAAAGTCGTCGGCAACGGTTCAAATGTCATTATTGGCTTGTCTCAAGCGTTAATGTTGCAAAGTGAACGTGAAATTGAAAGTAAGTTAGATGAATTGCTTTCTCAATCAATCAGCGGCTTTTGTGTGGTACTTTTGGAGCATTGCGAACAATTTTTAAAGAAATTTATTTTTAGAGACAGCAGAATAGAAAGACGCGTTATTTTCGTTGACGGCGAAACTTCCGAGTTGCCGCAAATTATGTTGGCAAAAGATGATTCAGATTATATTGCGCCAAACGCTTTTTTGAGTTTTGGCGAATTTTTAAATTACATGGAACAAATTAAAATTCTCCAGTCTGAAGTAACAATTATTTCGCCATTTCCGGCAGAAAAATTTAACCGCGCTGTCTACTCAATCAAAACGGCTATTGGGATATATGAATTTCTCCAGAAAAAAGATAAAGATTTAACAAATTCGACGCAAAAAAATTTTGGCACTGAAGACCAATGGCGTTGGCTGGGAAGTGAAATTTTTTCTTGCAAAAGTTTTTATAAAGTAGTTTGCAAAAATTTTGGAACGACTACAAATTTATCAATAAATATTTCAAAAGTAGCCAATTCAACTGATGAAAATATTAAGTGGCTTTTTTGGCTGGCGTTGAAAGTATACGGCGAAAACAACAACGAATATTTGACGGTTGTTTTGAGTAACTGCAATTCTTATGAAGAATTTGAAAGCCGTTTATATATGGAGCTTGCAGAATTTGAAACAACGAATAAAGATTTTGAAAGACTTTACGAAGAACGCCTAAATTTGATAAAACAACTGCCGCTAAATATTTCTCTAATTGCTAAATATTTCGACAGACTCGTCAAATATGAAAAAAATGCAATATTTTATTTAACTGACATCAGCGACAACGAAAAATTTCAATTTGTGCAATGTCTCGGAATTTACAATTACAGCTACGAAGAAATTAACAGGGCAGTCAATAAATTTTCAAAAAATCTGTCTTTATATATGCAAGATTTTATTTTCGATTTAATAAATACGAAGTTGCCGGAATCTGAATTAAATTTTGCCAAAGAATTAACCGTGTATTTCAAAGAGTACAAACTTCAAAAGTTGACTAACCGAATACACGAAAATTTTTTAAATCTTGTAAATCAATATGCACTTGCCAGACCGTATAACAAATTACAGCCGCGCAGTAATATTTTATCGCACATGGACAAAAATAAAGCTCAGTTATTTTTTTTCGACGCGCTCGGCGTGGAATATCTTTCTTTCATATCTGAAAAATGCAAAGAGTACGGTTTGAATGCAGAAATTTATATCGGACATTGTGAACTTCCCTCAATCACTTCAAATAACAAAGATTTTTTTCAATATTTTAATGCTGAGGATTGTTTTAAAATTGAAGACCTCGATAATGTCAAACATCACAGTCAGCAATACGACTATCAAAATTGCAAATATCCGAAGCACCTTTTTGAAGAACTTGAAATTATAGATAAAGAATTGCAAAAAATTCAGTCTCGAATTATTCAAGAGACAGCCGAAAAAATTATCATAGTGTCTGATCACGGAGCAAGCCGCCTTGCCGTGATTTATGGGCATGAATTAAACTCGACCATTGAAATGAATGAATCCGGCGAACATAGCGGACGTTGTTGCCAAAGCGAAACTAATCCCCAACTGCCATTTGCGGCGTATGAAAACGGTTTTTCTATTCTTGCCAATTATGAACGATTCAAGGGCGGCAGAAAAGCAAATGTTGAAGTTCACGGCGGAGCATCACTTGAAGAAATGCTTGTACCAATTATTGTGATAACTAAAATTCCTGCTGATATTGAAATAAATTTCACAAATTCAACCGTTATGTTAATGCCGCGTACTGTGCCGGAAATTACGATTTATTCAAATATCCCCATTCAAGAGCCGCGCCTTTTGGTTAATGATGTTTTTCATACTGGGGAACTTAGCGCGGACAATAAACACGCAAAATTTAAACTGACGAATATAAAAAGAAAAGGCAAATATTTTGCAACCGTCTACTA
>CAJOGS010000032.1:18221-24673 GCA_905234045.1 uncultured Selenomonadaceae bacterium
GTTGAACTTTTTTAACTGTCCCAAAAATTTTCTCTAAAATTGAAAAAATCGCCTTTAAGGCGTTTTCAAATTCATTTTGGTATAAAGATTACCTCAAGACGTTTGAAACGCTTGTAGTGGCATTTAAACGCAAATACGAGCATTTTAATAACACGCTACATTTGTGGAGGATAAAAAAATGAGTGAATTAAACTCCGTCGATATGGTCGAAAAATTAAGAGATACTTTTGATGATATGATCGTCTTCAAAGATTTGAAAAAAAATAATTTCATTGCGTCTTTCAAATTGCCGTCCTTCATGCGTGATTGGGTTCTGAAACGTTTTCAAGACGAAGATGGAAACATTGAAGTTGAGGAAACGACACAATTTATAAAAAAGTTTATTCCCAAAAAAGAAGATTGGAAATCCATAAAAAACAGAATTGTAAACTATCAAGAGCGCGTAAAATTTTTGGCAAAAATTTCTATCGACATTGATATTAAAACACAAGCACTTTCATTTTCTCTGCCGGATTTTGGCTTAAGTTTTAAAGATACTGTAATTCCGCACGAAGTTTGGGAAGAATGCAGTAATGATTTATTGAAATCAGAAGAAAATTGGGGAATCGTTGAACTTGGTTATCAACCTCCCACCGATGATAAATTTGGTAAAATTAAACTGACAAATTTTCAAGATTTTTGCCCATATATTGTTGACTTGGAAGAATTTAAATTTGCGCGGGAATCTTTTTCGCTTGATGAATGGATTGATATTTTACTTGGAGCGATTGACTATAACGCCGCAGGTTACGATAACCAACAACAAAAATTGGCAATGTTGACGCGCCTTTTGCCATTTATTGAAAAGCGTTTGAATATGATTGAACTTGCGCCGAAAGGTACGGGAAAATCTTATTTATTTGGCTCGTTTAGTCGTCAAGGTTGGCTGTCTTCCGGCGGCACAATGTCCAGAGCAAGAATGTTTTACGATATTGCCAGACGGTCTGAAGGCTTGGTTTATGGTCATGACTACGTTGCACTTGATGAAGTTCAGACGATAAATTTTACTGATGTAGACGAAATGCGCGGCGTTTTGAAAGGTTACATGGAAAACGGCAAATATACTGTCGGCAACCATGAAGGTTCAGCTGATGCAGGGATAATTCTTTTGGGAAATATTTCGGCAAATTTTATGAATGAATATCTCAATATGTTTACTGAATTGCCGCAGGTTTTTCATGAAAGTGCTTTGATTGACAGATTTCACGGCTTTTTAAAAGGCTGGAAAATTCCGCGAATGAATGACGATTTAAAAATGTATGGCTGGGCTCTTAATTCTGAATATTTTGCTACGATTATGCACGAATTACGCGACGATCCAAGTTACAGAGCGATTGTCGATTTAATTGTAGAAGTGCCTGAAAAATCTGATACACGAGACACTGAAGCCATAAAAAGAATTTGTACCGCTTATCTGAAATTACTTTTTCCAAATGTCAGAACGGCGGAAGATATATCTGTTGAAGATTTTAAAAATTATTGCTTAAATCCTGCTATAGAAATGCGTTCAATAATAAAAATTCAAATGGGACTCCTTGATCCCGAAGAATTTGGCGGAAAAAATGTTCCCGAATTAAAAGTAAAGGAATTTTAGAAATGAAACAATATCGCTGTATTTCCTGTGGAAAATATCCTCTTGAAAAAAATGAAGTTGGTATAACCAAAAAACTTTTGAACGCAACAGAAAAAAATTTTTATTGTATTGATTGTTTGGCGGAATATCTTGAAGTTGATGTACAAGATATTCTTGATAAAATTGAAGAATTTAAAGAAGAAGGGTGCAAACTTTTTGAATAATGGTAGAAAAATGATATACGCCGACAATGCTGCTACAACTCCTTTAGATGTGGCAGTTTTTGAGTCTATGAAAACTTTTTTGCTTGATGAATATGCAAACGCCTCTCAGCCTTATTTTTTTGCGAAGAAATCCAAAAAAGCCTTAAAATATGCAAGAGAAACTATAGCAAATTGTATTAATGCAACACCTGAGGAAATTTATTTCACTTCGGGCGGCAGTGAAAGTGATAACTGGGCAATAAAAGGTTCTGCTTTATCTGATACAAAAAAGCGGCTTACAATTACTTCAGCTTTTGAACATCATGCAATTTTAAATTCCTGTAAAGCAATAGAAAAACTTGGCTATCCTGTTCAGTATCTTCAGCCGACGGAAAACGGGATAATCACTGCAGAAAGTCTGCAAAAAATTGTAACGAATCAAACAAGATTGGTATCTGTAATGTTTGCAAATAACGAAATTGGTACAATTCAACCGATTAAGGAACTTTGCAAAATCGCACATAATCACGGCGCATTATTTCATACTGACGCAGTACAAGCAGTCGGACATATCCCTATTGATGTCAAAAATCTTGGAGTTGATATACTTTCTGCGTCCGCACATAAATTCAACGCACCAAAAGGCGTCGGTTTTTTATATATTCGCAAGGGAATTAAAATTTGTTCGCTCATTGACGGCGGAAGTCAAGAATTGGGATTTAGAGCAGGAACTGAAAATATAGCCGGTATTATCGGAATGGCTGAGGCTTTAAAAAATAATTGCGATTCATTGAAAAAAAATCAGTTGCACATCCGACAATTAGAAAATATTTTGCTTGATAGTCTTGATAAATCAAAAATATCCTATATCAAAAATGGCGGGAAAAATACTTTACCCGGTCTTATAAGTCTTTCTTTTGAAAATCAAAGCGGGGAAAGTATTCTTCATCGTATGGATTTAATGGGAATTTGTATTTCTACAGGATCAGCTTGTGACAGTACGAATACAAGAATTTCACATGTCTTGCAAGCTATAAATTTGCCTGAAAATCTTGCCAAAGGCACTATAAGAATTTCGCTCGGAAAATATAACACTACAGATGATATTGTTGCTATTGTCAATGCTATAAAAAAAATAAATCCTTGTTAATAAATGATTAACTCACAGATTGGACGTGATTAAATGGTTACTGCTTTGAAAATTAAGAACTTCCGCTGTTTTGAGAATTTTTCCATTGAAAATTTAACACCAATTACTATTATTGGCGGAAAAAATAATTCCGGCAAGACTGCCTTACTTGAAGCCTTCGTCGTACCTTTATCGGTAAATTTTCCCTCAGTTTTTTGGGATTTATTAAATTTTCGTAATATAGGAGTAAATATTACTACTCCTACGCAACTTTGGAATCCGCTTTTTTACAATATGAGCGACACTGAAAATTTTTCAATTCAAATTTTTCAAGATAATAACGAGACTGTCAATTTTACTGCCTCTAAATCTTATGGCGGAATTGTTGAACGGAACGGAGCAAAAAAAAGATTATTCTCCCAAGAATCATCTAAATTTTTTTCGTCTTTAAATGTTAAACTTGATAACGGAATGTACAAAAACAACGGCACTTACAGTTTGCCCAATCAACTTTCCAATACTGCTAACAGAATTGAATTTAAATCAGATTCAAATGTTTCTAAAATTCCTCTGCCTTATGGCGCGGTTACTTTGTGCAGAAGTGTTACTACTACCAGAACTTCTGTCGCTGAATCTATCAGCCAAATGAGTTTGGACAAACATAAAAAAGATTTGCTTGTTGACACCATGAAAAATTTTGATTCTCATATTTCCGATGTCAATATGATTTTGGATAACGGATCGCCGTATATTTACGTTACTTTGGATTCCGGCAAGTATATTCCAATAAGCTACATGGGCGACGGCATCAACAAAGCTGTAGAAATTCTTGTTGACATCTTGAATTTGCCAAATGGAATTCTTTTAATTGATGAAGTGGAAAACGGATTTCACTACAGCCTTTATCAATCATTGATGAAAGTTTTTTGCCAAACTGCTTTAGATGTTCATTGCCAAATTATTTTAACTTCACACAACAGAGATTTTATCGAGGCTACTCTCAGAGCAATGGAAGAAATTGAAAGATTAGACGATTTAAGTTACCAACGTTTAGGATTCTACAAAGGGCAACGAAAGCCTTTTCTGTTTTCCGGCGAATCTCTTTTTTCTGCCTTTGAATCAAACATGGAGATGAGGTAAAAACATGGCATTTAATAATCAGAATTTAAAACCTCAAACATTTGAAATTGAAAAACCGTATGTTATTGTCTGTGAAGGCGATGATGATATGCTTTTTCTTATTTGTTACTTGAATTTCCTTGATAAATCTAAACTCATTGATGAAAAGAAATTTAAAATTATTAAAACCGATGGGGTTGATAACATTCCTAAAAATATGAAACTTTTTAAAAACTACGACCATTACGAAGATATGAAAGGATTCCTTTTCATTCGAGACGCCGATAAGAACCCTGACAGTGCTGTTAATTCTATGGTCGGTAATATCAAAGACATTTGGGGCGTAAAGTTAGACAAAACCGGCAATTTTAAAACCGATTCAGAAGATGTTAAACTCGGTTTTTTCATTTTTCCAGGTTTTGATGATTCCAATAACTACAGAAAGGGTACTCTCGAAGACTTATGTACAGAGACTTTTAAACCTGTTGTCGGCAATCAAGACATTTTGGCTTTGGTTGATGAACACATGGAAAAATTAAACGACATCGGTATTTCTTTCAAAACTCCTCATAAAAATCGTTTACACCTCTGCCTTGACAGCACTAATGATTTTCTTGGCGATAAAATTGGTGAATCCGCCAAAAAGCATGCCTTTGATTTTTCTAGCGATAAGTTTGCTACTTTAAAAGCGCGAATTATTGAGTTGACTCGCTAATTTTTCTCCAATGAATTATGATACGAGACGTTCGATACATTTGATAATGCCTACAACTTTGCATTCTACGAACAGTATATATTCTGCTTTCTCAGTTGAATTATCGAACGTCAAAGAAAAAAATTTTTGCTTTCTTGCAGTTACAAATCACGAAAAATTTGTTTATGGATAAGTTCATCTTTATCAAGTTCACTCATTAATTCCAAGTCCTTTTCCATTTCGAAATTGTTGGAAGAAGAACGGGCAACAAGTTGCGCGGCTTGCGGTTCGTTCAAAATGGCGTCAGCAATTAACGTCGCCGCTGAATTTCGGGAATATTTCTGAGTTAAAATCTTGTAACAAGTGTGCCGTTTTTCAAAATTAAGTTGAAGTTGCAAGGCGTCCACTTGCTTTTTTGTATGCTTTATACTCTCGGATAATTGTTTAAGTCTCGTTTCAATTTCTTCACTTTTACGGACGAATTTTAAATTTTTGCGAAGAATCCCTGCGGCAATAAATTGAATTTGTTTAATTGATTCGGTTTTTTTGAACGTCGATTCAAATTCTGTTTTTTGCTTAAGAGCAAGTTTGAGATTATCCAAGCGCGTTTTTTCAATATCAAGTAATGCTTTTCCTTTCATCGGGTCATACTTTTCTGTAAAAAAAATCTGATTTTCTACCGTCCGCTTCTTAGAGGTTGTTTTCACAGAGGAAAAATGGTAGACTGAAACTATGAAACTAGATTATTTAAAGAAAAAGATATCGACAGATTTAACTGATTCTCTGGTTTCAAATTGAACGTTATTTGCAGATATGCGAGAATACAGTAGTAAACGCGAATTACTGAATCAGTGCTGTATAGTGATAGTGGCTGTAAATGGAGACAACTTACCTCATGATTTTCCTGCGTGGCAAACTGTTTATAGTTTTTTTCGGCGTGCTATTGAAAGTGGACTTTGGGATAAAATTTAAGCATTTAGTCGAGGTGACAAGAAAAAGAGCAGGTAGAAATCCCAATCCTACTTTTGCTATTATTGATCCTCAATCTGTAAAAACAATTTGCCAGTGAGCAAATCGGATTTGATAATGGAAAAAACAAAGCAGAAAAGACATATTGTGACTGATGTTTTGGGAAATCTAAGTTTATCGTACTAATCCACGACACTAAAGCGGGAATATTTCGCTGTTTCTGAGTATCTTCGTTATCCTACAACAAAAATATTGTGGAGTTAAAGGCTATCTCAAAACATTTGTTGTCCGGCTCAAAATTATCTTGGGCTTAGATACGACCTTTCTGAAAATGGTGCCGCAGGATTTGCATATACCAAAACGTTGGAGTAGAAAATTTGGCTTAATAATTCTCGTCGTCTCGCTTATTTTGAAATTAAAACAATCGTTTCAGAAAACTTTAAAGATTTCTCATTGTCATACCTTGCTAAAACGTTTGTGAAGACACCTTCTAAGTATCGCCGTATGGAAGAGACACTTTTAAGTTGAAACAGTAGAATTTTGGACAAATTTTGTCAATGTCAAAGAATTATTAATTTTCTGTTATCATTGAGTAAGTATTTCGGTACTAATTGTTAGGAGGATATCCTGAAGTGCACCAATTTGTCAAACAATTTTTAACCGTAAAATAAGTTAGGTTTACAATCCAAAATGAACTTCAGCGGGAGTACGATAGTTCAAACTTTG
>CAJOGS010000033.1:0-2095 GCA_905234045.1 uncultured Selenomonadaceae bacterium
ATTATCTTTTGGAACATAATCCCTACCCAAATTTGGAAGTAACGCCTGAAGAAATTGTGGCGTATTATTACGAAGAGGGAGCGCGGGAAGGTATTCGCCCCGACGTTGCATTTGCACAGGCTTTAAAAGAAACAGGCTTTTTCCGTTACGGCGGCGATGTCATTCCCGAACAAAATAATTATTGCGGTTTAGGCACAACCGGCGGCGGAGTCAAAGGCGAATTTTTTGCAACCGCACAAATGGGCGTACGCGCTCACATTCAACATTTGTTGGCGTATTCTTCGACGCGCAGACCATTGACACCGATTATTGATCCGCGCTATGATATTGTTCGTGATGCTTACGGCGCAAGAACTTTGGGAAATTGGCAGGATTTAAACGGACGTTGGGCAGTTCCGGGCAGATATTACGGGCAAGAAATTTTGTCAATGTTTCAAGCAATTTTAGCTCAATAGTAGTCGGCGGTCAGATGGCTAGATTGTCAGATTGTTAGATTGTTAGATTGATAGTATTTCACTACCACACTACCGCACTACAACAGGTGACAGTTATGATTTCAGAATGGGAATTATTTTTTAGATTAACGCTTGCCTGCTTTCTGGGCGGCGTCATAGGATATGAACGGCAAAGTCGGCGCAAATCTGCGGGCTTGCGTACAAATGTCCTTGTTTGTCTCGGTTCCTGTTTGATTATGGTACTGAGTGAGGCATTATATTTTAACGTCGAAGGGCGAACCAATGCAGACCCTGCGCGCTTGGCGGCGCAAGTTGTCAGCGGTATTGGTTTTCTCGGCGCGGGCGCAATTATGAAGGAAGGCTTAACTGTTACCGGTTTAACTACTGCGGCTTGTATTTGGGCGGTGTCGGGCGTCGGCTTGGCTGTCGGTGCGGGATATTATTCCGGCGCACTTTTTACAACCGCGCTGATTTTTTCAACTCTCGGCACTTTGTCCAGAATTGATGAATGGGTTATGCATGAAAAAAATTTGTACCTTACAATAAAAACGCATGACAAGCCCGGGCAACTTATGAACATTAGTTCTTGCATTGACGATTTACAATTAAAAGTGCGCGGCGTCAAAGTCAAGGCTGATGAAGATCATTCTGATATTTTGCTGATAGATTACGAACTTTACAACCACAGAAGTTTAAAAAGTATCGTCGTGGTTGATGCGATAAAAAGAATTGACGGCGTTTTAAGCGTCGATGTAAATTGAGAGGGCAGAGATGATTGACGTACAAAATCAAATTGACACACGCGGAATAAAAATTCAACAAACCGGCGTAACAAATGTATATTTGCCGTTTTCAATTTGGATCGGCGAAGAAATTCAACAAGTTTTGGCGCGGTTAAGATTTACAGTCTCGCTTAATAAAAATATTCGCGGTACACACATGAGCCGCTTGATGGAAATTTTGACAGATTTTTCGGCAACGCCATTAAAAATTTCTGACATTGAAAAAATTGTAAAAGACGCTACGGAAAAACTTGAAACAGATTTTTCGGCAATTAAAATGGCGTTCAAATTTTTCTTAAAATGTACCGCGCCGGTTTCTGAAAAAGTTTCTTTGCTTGATATTGACTGCGAAATTTCGGCAGATTCAAATAAAAATTTCAGTTTAAAATTGGCAGTGCCGTTTACTTCACTTTGTCCCTGCAGTAAGGAAATTTCTGACTTCGGCGCACACAATCAACGCTCCATTTGTCGCGTCAAAATTGATTTTACCGACGTTGAAAATTTGGATATTGCGGAAATTGTCAAGCTGATTGAAAATCAAGGCTCCAGCAAAATTTATCCTATTTTGAAACGTGAAGACGAAAAATTTGTTACAGAGACTGCATATCAAAATCCAAAATTCGTTGAGGATATTCTGCGCGATGTAGTTTTGGCAATTCGGCAAATTGAAAATATTTCGGCATTTGAGGTTGAATGTGAAAATTTCGAGTCGATTCACAATCACAACGCCTTTGCCGCACAATCTGAAACTTTATAAAAACATTTAAGCCTGTCATATTTTGACAGGATTTTTTTTTGCCAAATTGAATTAATTAAAAAAATATTTTTGGAGCAGATTATGTATAAAAAAATTTTAGT
>CAJOGS010000033.1:2100-4784 GCA_905234045.1 uncultured Selenomonadaceae bacterium
TAATGCACATTGGCGATTTACTTTTGGTGACGCCGGTTTTGCGGACGTTGCGGACAAATTTTCCCGACGCACATATTGCACTTTTGGCGGATAAAAAACTTGCCGACCTTGTGCAGTACAACAAAAATATCAATGAATGTCTTTTACTCGACAAAAAGGGCGCAGATGATAACATTCCCAACTTCGTCAAATTTATTAAAAAAGTGCGCGCAGAAAATTTTGACTTGGTAATAAATTTGCATAGGAATGAACGCGCCTCCGCGTTGGCGGCTTTCAGCGGCGCAAAAAAAATTGTCGGTTACTCTAAGCCCGGCTTTTCTTTTTTGTTTACAAAAGTTTTGCCGAATTTAAAAGCAGTCAAACATCAGATACATTCACATTTCGACGTTCTGAAAGAAATTGGCATTGAAAAAATTGACGATGGCGGACTTGAAATGTGGATTGACGACAAATCGAAAAGCAACGCCGATAAAATTTTTGCCGAAAATTTTCCTGCGGGTACAAAAGTTGTAGCGTTTAACATTGGCGCAAGTTGGCTGACAAAACGCTGGATAGATTCATATTTTGCACAATGCGCGGATAATTTGATTGAACGCGGTTACGGCGTGGCATTTATGGGCGGCGGTATGGATAAAGAAATTGTTGAAAAATGCGTTGAACAAATGCTACAAAAAGATTCATCACTGCTGAAAATTTTTACAGGCAAATTGACACTTGCAGAGGTTGCGGGCTTTTTAGATAATTGCGTTTTAATGCTTACTACCGACAGCGGACCAATGCATATTGGCGTAGCAAGAAATATTCCGATTGTAACAATGTTTGGCGCGTCGCCGGTACCGGGTTTTTATCCCTACGACGCAAAAGATATTTTGATAAAAACGCCTGTACCGTGCCATCCGTGCGGCAAGCATCTTTGTCCAAAAAGCGGCGCGGACAATATGGAATGTATGAAAAAAATTCACGCCGAAATTGTAATGAAATATGTTGATGAAATTTTGGCAGAGTATGGACAACCTGCCGAAAAAATTCCCCGCGTTTACGGGAAATATCAGTGTCGCGTGGTTGAACTTACTGAAGGAAAATTTTAGGTTTTAGATTTTAGGGCGTGTTGAATAATCGAACTAAAAAAATTTGAAAGTTAGAATTACCTAACCTTTAGCAAATTTCTTTTACTAAGATTACCCGCGCCCCAGCCCGTCTCTGTTTTTGTCTGTGATTAAAATTCGTGTAAAAGGTGGAGCGCGGCTGAATGGTTGGAATTTTTACCTCGCCTAACGTGAAAAACCTGACGGGCAGGGCTCCTTTCTTTTTGGTACTTTTTCAGCTAAAGAGCACGCTTGCTACGCAACCGCGCAGGAGCAGCAAAGAAAAAGTACGTTCAATAAGAAAAAAATCGAAAAACAGAATTATTCAAAATGCCCTATAGCGGTTTTCAAAAATAGTGTGTCAATTTTTGGAGTTACAAATTTTTGATGAATTGCAGACTAACAATAGTGGAAATTTTTGTTTGACTTTTAATCGGAATTTTTAAATTGGTGACATTTCTGCAAATCGCTATAGTCAAAATATTAATCAAAAAAGTACAAAAAAATTCTCAAGCACTTTGAAATTTTGATATAAATTTATTCTCAAAAATTATGGAGGGAAAATTTTGAATCACGAAATACTAAAAAATTTTGTAACTGACAAAATAGACAAATGCCGCGTGTTGGTAGTCGGCGACGCAATGTTAGACAAATATTATTTCGGCGAAGTAACAAGAATTTCGCCGGAAGCTCCCGTGCCAATTAACCGCGTTACAAAAATAAAAGAAACTTTCGGCGGCGCGGCAAATGTTTCGCACAATTTGGCTTTACTCGGTTGCCATACTTCGCTGATTGCACAAATCGGCACTGAAAATCACGGAGACAGCCTTATTGACAAACTAATTTCGCGCAGAATTGATATTTTGGGCGTAATGCGGACTGAAAAACCTACCACAACGAAAATCAGAGTTATAAGCGGTCATCAGCAAATGTTGCGGCTTGATTTTGAAGACAACAGCGAACTTTCAGAAGAAGACGCCGAAAAATTTTTGCTGAACATTACGGCGCAAATAAAAAACGTTGACGCGGTAATAATTTCAGATTACGGCAAGGGCGTTTGTACCGAAAAAGTTTGCCAAACGGTTATTCAAAAATGCAGGGAGCAAAATAAAATTGTGACGGTTGATCCGAAGGGCGACGATTGGACGAAATACAGCGGCGCAAATTTCATCACGCCGAATTTGAAGGAACTAAATGACATTTTGCCGAAAAAAATTCAAAATGACGATAAAGAAATTGAAAATGCGGCGCGTGGCGTTATCGAAAAATTTAAATTAAGCGGCTTGATAGTTACGCGGTCGGCGAAAGGTTTAACCGTAATTGACGGCGAAAATATTTCACATATGAAAGCCAAAACGCAGGAAGTATTTGACGTTTCCGGCGCGGGCGATACAGTTATTTCAGTTTTCACATTGGGACTTGCAGGAAAATTGGACGCGGCGGCGGCGGCATATTTGGCGAATGTGGCGGCGGGCGTGGTTGTTACAAAAGTCGGAACTTACGCCGTAAGCCGCGATGAATTATTACAGGCTTTGTGTAGTTGAGTAGTGTGATAGTGGGGTAGTGTGATAGTTGTTAGTGGCTGGTAAAAAATTTTGG
>CAJOGS010000033.1:4910-17184 GCA_905234045.1 uncultured Selenomonadaceae bacterium
TTGCTTTTAAAAAGAAAAGTAAATCTAATATAAAAAAGTTATCTCAAAATAGGAGTTTACAAACAGCAACTGATGATTAGTGAAATTAAAAGTTTGAGAGGAGCAAAAAAAATGATAGTAGTTACAGGCGGAGCAGGATTTATTGGAAGTAACATTGTTAAAGCATTGAATGATGAAGGCTACAACGATATTTTAATCGTTGACGATCTCGGCAAAGGCGATAAATACAAAAACCTTATCGGCTTAGATTTTTACGATTACATTCACTGCGACGACTTTTTTAAATTCATCACGGATAACGAATTTGACGAAAACGACATTGAAGTTATTTTCCATGAAGGCGCGTGTTCCGACACAATGGAATATGACGTTAATTACATGATGAAAACCAATTACGAATACTCAAAGGCACTGATGAATTTCTGCATTGACAACGAAATAGATTTTATTTACGCCTCCAGCGCGTCAACCTACGGCGGCGGGCAAAACGGTTTCACCGAAAGAGAAAATTGCGAAAATGCCTTGAATCCTTATGCTTTTTCAAAATTGCTTTTCGACAGGTACGTTAGAAAAAATTTGGACGAAATTGAAAGTAAAATTATCGGCTTGAGATATTTCAACGTTTTTGGCCCGCAGGAATTTCACAAAGGGCGCATGGCGTCAATCGCCTATCAAATGTACAATCAAATTAAAACTACGGGAGTTATAAAACTTTTCAAAGGTACTGACGGTTACGAAGACGGCGAACAAAAACGCGATTTCATTTACGTTAAAGACGTGGCAAAAGTCAATATTTGGTGTTGGAAAAACGCAATTACAAACGGCGTCTACAACTGCGGCACAGGCACTGCTACAAGTTTTAACGCGCTTGCACAGGCGGTAATTTCCGCACTCGGTACAGGCAAAATTGAATATATCGACTTTCCCGAAACTTTGCAGGGTAAATATCAAAGTTTTACGCAAGCTGATACAAGAAAACTTTTGCGAGCAGGTTATGACGGCGGTTTCATAAAAATTAATGACGCCGTGCAAGAATATTGCAAATTTTTAGAGGACGGCGGCTATTATGAAAAAAATTAATCGGCGCGTAATTTATGAATTTGTGCTTGTAGCAACGGCACTTTGCGGAATCAGTTATTTAATCGGACAAAGTATAATTTCGCAAATTAATAACGCGCTTGAATCAAATGTCCTTCGTCATATTGGAACAGTCTCCTATTCGATTGAAAATACTTTGAGAAAAGAATTGCAAGGTATGCACAGCGGCGCGGCGTGGCTTGAAAGTAACGGCGCGGATATTCAAAATTTCAACTCCATTGCCAACGCACTCGGCAAAACTACGCACATTTCGGGAATTTTGCGAATGAATGGCGCGGCGATTATTTCAATAGGTGAACCTCTGCCGCCTGTCAATTTAGTTTCTGCGGCTTTTTACGGTCAAGACGTTGTAGTTTACAGCGAAGGTCTCGGCTTGATTTTAGCCACGCCTATAAATATGAACGGCGAACCTTGCGCTTGCTATCAAATTTACTCAAAAGAAAGTATGGCGGAATTTTTCGGAATCATCAGCTATGACGGCGTTGGAAAAATAGTTTTTAAGAACGCTCAAGGCGAATGGGTTGTAATTACAAAATCTCGTACTGACGAAAAGTACACCAAACTTTATGAAAATCCCGAATTTGTCAAAGTGGCTTATGACGAAATCGGGAAGAAACTTTCAGGCAGTGACAGAGCCGTTGCTCAATTCTGTTATAACGATGAAAGTTTTGTAGGTTTCGGCGCAAAAATTCAAGGCGAAAATTCTTTGTACGGCGTCGTAACACTTAGCGCAATTTCGGCAGGGTCTGAATATATTCATCTGGCGACTTTCGGCGGTATGGCGGCAATATTGGTAATTTTGGTTATGTACGCCCGCGCTACTCTAAAATCTGAAGAAAATAAAGAATTGAAAATTGAAACTGAAACGGCGATTCAAGCCAGTAAAACTAAAAGCGAATTTCTTTCAAATATGTCCCATGAAATCCGCACGCCTATTAATGCAATTCTCGGTATGAATGAAATGATTCTGCGCGAGGCGAAAAACGAAATAATTTTGGGATATGCCGAAAATGTTCGTACAGCAGGAAATAATCTTTTGGGGCTGGTTAATGACATTCTGGACTTTTCAAAAATTGAGGCGGGCAAAATGGAAATTATCCCCGTCGAATATGAATTAAGCTCCATGATGAATGATCTTGTTAATATGATTCAGAAACGCGCCGAAAAGAAAAATTTGCAACTGATTGTAAATGTTGATAAAAATTTGCCGACAATTTTATTGGGCGATGAAGTGCGAATCCGTCAAATTGTGACGAATATTTTAACAAACGCGGTAAAATATACCGAAAAAGGCAGCATTACATTGAGCGTTGAATATACCGAAAAAACTGCCGAAAAAGTCACGATGAAATTCAGCGTTCGTGATACCGGAATTGGAATCAAGCAGGAAGATATTCAAAAACTTTTCAGCGCGTTTGAACGAATTGAAGAGAAACGCAACCGCACCATTGAAGGTACCGGCTTAGGTATGAATATCACCAAAAAACTTTTAAACATGATGGGCACAAATTTAAAAGTTGAAAGCGAATATGGCAAGGGTTCTTTATTCTGGTTTGAAATTGAACAGAAAATTATAAATGCTGAACCGATTGGAGATTTTCAAGAAGCCTTCCGCCGTTCAATCAAGCAACATAAAACTTACCACGAAAAATTTACCGCGCCTGATGCAAAAATTTTGATTGTTGATGATACGGTTATGAATTTGACAGTTGCAAAAGGTTTACTCAAGCAAACCAGAATGAAAATTGATACTGCCGTAAGCGGCTTTGAATGTATCGACCTCGTACAAAAAAATAAATACGATATAATTTTCTTGGATCATCGTATGCCGAAAATGGACGGCGTTGAAACACTTCAAGAAATGAAACGCTTGGAAGATTATCCAAATAAAAATACGCCGGTAATTTCATTGACGGCAAACGCCTTGAGCGGCGCACGTGATGAATATATTGCGGCAGGTTTCAACGATTATTTAACTAAACCGATTAACAGCGAACAACTTGAAGATTTAATTATGAAATATCTGCCCGCCGAAAAAATTCAATCGGCTGATGAAAAACCGAAAGAAGACAATAAACCGATTGAAACTTTGCCGGATTGGGTTAATAAAGTTGTCGGCTTGAATGTCAAAGAGGGCGTCGAACATTGCGGCGACGTTGATTCTTATATGAACGCGCTGAAAGTTTTTGCAAATTCAATACCGAGTGCGGCAGACGACATAGGCTATTATTGCGCTACAGGCGATTGGAAAAATTACACGACGAAGGTACACGCGCTGAAAAGTTCTGCGCGAATTATTGGAGCAAATGAACTTTCTGAACGCGCCAAACGTTTGGAAGACGCGGGAAATTCCGGCTACTTCAACGAAATTTTGAACGATACAGAGACACTTTTAAAATTGTATCTTGGTTTTATGGAAAAACTTTCGCCGCTCTTTGAACACGAAGAAGAAAATACAAACAAGCCGCCTATTGATGAATCGTCTTTGGAAGAGGCGTTGGAGGCAATGAAAGACGCGGCGGCTAACTTTGATGATGATTCGCTTACATTCGTTTTGAATGAACTTGCAGAATATAAATTGCCGCCGAATGAACAGGAACGTTACGAAAAAATTAAAGACGCGCTTGAAAAAGTTGATTGGGAAACGGTCAACAAACTTTTAAAATAAATTTAATTCCGCCAAAAATGGCGGATTTTTTATTACAAGGATTTTTGGCACTTGCAACGAAATAAAATAAAAATTTTAATGGCGGAGATTGTTTAATGGAAATTTTAGAAACATATTCGGCGGCGTTGAAAGAATACCGAGCGAAAAATTACGATAAATCTTTACAAATTCTCAATGAAGTTAAAAAAATTGCACCGAATTGGGCAAATACAATTTTGCTTGAGGCATTCATTTGCCGTGACAAAGAATTATATGTCAGCGAAATTTTTTTACTGGAAAAATTTTTTTCTGTAGTTGATATTTCAAAAGAAAAAGTTGCGGCAAGGGACGCTTACAGCCTTTTGGCGTCGGTATTCAGCAAAGTCGGGCGTTCAGTTCAAGCGATAGATCTTTTTAAAATTTCTTCCCGCCTTGAAACTGACCGTACAGAAATAGGGCAGGAATTGAGCAACGCACTTTTTGCCGCCGCAAGTGTTGAAAATTTCAGCGCGGCAGATTTTGAAAAAATTTACGCCGAATACAGAAAAAATTTGGCTGACATTGTGCCGTACCCAAAAACTTTATACCAACATAAAAAATTGCGCGTCGGTTATTTGTCGGCTGATTTTTGCTTGCACCCTGTAATGTTTTTTGCTTACAATTTAATCACGGGACACAACAAAAATCTTTTCGACATTTATTGTTATTCTGCAACTGAAAAAACTGACGCCGTTACCGAAAACATAAAAAATTCCGTGACAGTTTGGCGGGATATTTCCACTTTGTCAAACGAAGACGCCGCCAAAATTATTCGTGCAGATGAAATTGATATTTTGGTTGACTTGTCGGGACACAGTTCGGGAAATCGTTTGCCTATTATGGCGTATCGCCCCGCAACCGTTCAAATTTCCGGCTTGGGCTATATGAACAGTACCGGCTTGCATTGCGTCGATTATTTTTTGTCAGACGTGAATTGCGCCGCCGATACAAATTATTTTACCGAAAATCTTATTGAAATGGATCACAGCCATTTTTGTTTTTCGCCGTTGAAAATTTATCCCGCCATCAATCACGTTGAGAAAAATTTTATAACTTTCGGCTGTTTCAACAATTTCAACAAGGTTACAGATTCAATTTTGAAGGCGTGGCGAGAAATTTTGAACGCCGTACCAAATTCAAAATTAATTCTCAAAAATAAAATTTTTAATACTGAAGAATGTAGAAAATTTATTTTGGAGCGGCTGAAAAATTTGGGATTGAATACTGAACAAATTGAAATGCGTAGATTTGCGGCGGATTATTTGGAGCAGTACAACGAAATTGATATTGCGCTGGATACTTTTCCATATAATGGCGGCGTTACAACTTGCGAAGCGTTGTTAATGGGCGTGCCTGTAATTTCATTGCGCGGAGACAGGCACGGCAACCGAATGACTTACAGCATTTTAAAAAATGTCGGCGTCGAAGAGTTGGCGACTTCAAATTTGAATGAATATATTCAGCGTGCGATTTATCTTGCCAACGACAAAGATTTATTGCAGGTACTTCATAAAAATCTGCGGACAATGTTTCAAAATTCGCCGCTTACAGATTCTAAAAATTATGTCCGTGAAATTGAAGAAATTTATAGTGTGATAGTTCGATAGTGTGGTAGTGCGATATTTAGTTAGTGTGGTAGTTAATTTACTACAAAACTATCGCACTATCCAACTACAACACTACACCACTACAACGAAAGGAGCGTTCATCGTGAATCTTGTTATAGTTGAAGATGATCTAATGGTAGCCGCCATAAATCGAGAATTTGCGCTGAAAATTCCGGAACTAAATATTGTGGCGACTTTTTACGACGGGCGCGAGGCGTTGGACTTCCTTTCAAAAAATACAGTCGATTTAATTTTACTGGATATTTACATGTCAGGCTGTAACGGCTTGGAACTTTTAAAAGAATTGCGGCGGCAAGGCAACACGATTGACGCCATAATAATTTCGGCGGCGAATGACGCTGAAATTATCAGAGAAGCCTACCATTTGGGAATTACCGACTATTTAATAAAGCCGTTCACTTACAACCGTTTCAATGATGCGATACAAAAATTTTTACTGCGCCGTTCTTTGCAATTAAAGGAAAATTACACGCAGAATGAACTTGATAAAATTGTAGCAACGATAAAAAAATTTACGGTGGATTCTTGCAGTATTTTAATAAAAGGCGTACAGCAACAAACTTTGGATAAAATTCTTGAATGTCTTTTGTCAGAAAAAAATTACGGGCATTTTATGACGAGTGAAGAAATTTCCACAGAAACAAATTTTTCTAAAATGACTGTTCGCCGCTATTTAAATTATTTGATTGAACAAAAAAAAGCCGTCAGCAGAATAAATTATTCTACCGGCGGTCGCCCTTCGATCGAATATTCAATTTTAAAGTAAATTCTTCAACGCTTGCCCCGTGTAAGAAGTTTCAACATTTGCAACTTGTTCAGGCGTTCCAAATGCAACGAGTTCGCCGCCTTTGTCGCCGCCTTCAGGTCCCAAATCAATAATATAATCTGCGTTTTTGATAACGTCCAAATTGTGCTCAATAATAATTACGCTGTCGCCGCGTTCAACCAATCGCTGAACGACGGCGATTAATTTTTTTACGTCGTCAAAGTGCAGCCCCGTTGTCGGTTCGTCCATTATGTAAATATTTTTCATTTGAGTAATTGGACGCGCCAACTGCGCGGCAAGTTTTACGCGCTGACTTTCGCCGCCGCTGAAAGTATTTGCAGGTTGTCCAAGTTCAATGTAACCTAAGCCGACATCGTGCAAAACTTGCAACATTCTCTGCAACGCGGGAATATTTTCAAAAAATTTTAAAGCCTCGTCAACCGTCATTGCCAAAACTTCGGCAATATTTTTGCCTTTATATTTAACTTCCAAAGTTTCGGCGTTGAAACGTGCGCCGCCGCAAACGTCGCAAGTTACGTAAACATCGGGCAAAAAGTTCATCGGTATTTTTAAAACGCCGTTGCCGTTGCAACTTTCGCAACGTCCGCCGCGCACATTGAAACTGAATCTGCCGGAATTGTAGCCGCGAATTTTTGCGCCTTGAGTATCTGCGAAAATATTTCTGATTCTGTCAAAAATTTTTGTGTAAGTCACGACATTTGAACGCGGTGAACGTCCAATGGGGTCTTGATCAATTTTAATAATAGTGTTGACGCCGAATTTTTTCAAAGTTTCGGTATCTTTTGACAGGCGAGGAAAAATAATCTCATCAACGAGCGTAGATTTTCCACTTCCTGAAACGCCGGTTATAATCGTCAAAACTTCAAGCGGCACTTTTACCGACAAATTTTTTAAATTGTTGGCGGTAAGATTTTCAAATTCCAAAAAATTTTCGGCGTTTCGGCGAACGGCGGGAACTTCAATAAATTTTTTGCCGCTCAAATAATCGCCCGTCAAAGAGTTTGGATTTTTTGAAACTTCATCAGCCGTACCTTGTGCGATAACTTCGCCGCCGAGTTTGCCCGCGCCGCGTCCAATATCAACAAGCATATCCGCCGCCCTCATTGTTTCTTCGTCGTGTTCAACTACCAACAAAGTATTTCCCAAATCGCGCAGATTTTTCAGCGTTTCCAAAAGTTTTTCGTTGTCGTGTTGGTGCAAGCCTATTGACGGCTCATCTAAAACATATAAAACGCCAGTGAGAGCCGAGCCTATTTGTGTTGCAAGTCTGATTCTTTGAAATTCGCCGCCGCTCAATGTTGCCGATTTTCTGGACAGCGTTAAATAATCTAAGCCGACATCGCACAAAAATTTCAGCCGTGATTTAATTTCTTTGAGAATTTGCCGAGAAATTTTTTTGTCGGTATCATTCAATTTATTTTCCAGTTCGATAAAAAATTTTCCGCACTTTTCAACCGACATATCGCAAACTGCGGCAATATTTAAATCGTCAACCGTGACACTTAGCGCGGCGGGATTTAATCTTTTGCCGTGACAATCCGGGCAAAGTTCAAAGGCGTTATCGTTTGTTTTAAATTCATGAACTGCCTGCATCCATTCAAACATACTTTCCCAATTCAGTTGCTTAAAAATTTTTCCCAAGCCGCCGCAAGTTTTGCACGCGCCGCGCGGACTGTTGAAAGAAAAAAGTTGCGGTTCAATATCAGGCAAACTTATTCCGCAATCGACGCAAGCATTTTTTTCGCTGAATGTCAAAATTTTTTCGTCAATTTTCACATAGACAACACCGTTGCCGAACTTCAGCGCAGTTTCCAAAGAATCTGAAAGCCTTGAGCGAATACCTTCACGAATAATTAATCTGTCAACCACAAGCTCAATCGTATGCTTGACGGTCTTGCCGAGTTTAATTTCTTCGTCCAGACCTCTGAGTTTGCCGTCAACTTGAACGCGGACGAATCCCAAATTTTTCAGCCGTTCCAAAGTCTCCTTGTGAGTACCTTTTTGGCGGTTGACTATTGGAGCAAGCAAAATAAATTTCGTACCTTCAGGCAATTTCAAAATCTGCGCCAAAATTTGATCCAAACTTTGCGGCGTGACAGGTTTACCGCAATTCGGACAATGCGGCTTGCCGATTCTTGCGAAAAGCAAACGCAGATAATCATAAATTTCTGTAACCGTGCCGACAGTTGAGCGCGGATTATTATTTGTAGTTTTTTGATTAATCGCAATGGCGGGACTTAAACCTTCAATTTGTTCAACGTCAGGTTTGTCAGGCAAGCCCAAAAATTGCCGTGCGTAACTTGAAAGACTTTCCATGTAACGGCGTTGCCCCTCCGCGTAAATCGTATCAAACGCAAGGGAACTTTTGCCGCTGCCGCTTACGCCCGTAATTACGACAAATTTTTCTCTCGGTATATCAACATCAATATTTTTCAGATTGTGAACACGCGCCCCGCGCACTTTTATATAATCCAAAATCATTCCTCCTAAGTTTGAGTATTTTACAACTTTTTTGAAATTCTGCAAACAAAAAAAGCGGCTTTTACCGCTCTAAAAATTTTTACGCTGTCTTGTATATGCTGTTAGCTCGTGTTGAAAAAATCCAAAATCCGCAAAGTGCGGCAGTATAGGGGCTAGGGGCTAAGGACTAGGGACTAGGGATTTACTTGTAGCAGCTTTGCGGATTAGATAAACGTCCTTTCTTTTTGGTACTTGCAAAGGCGACGAAGAGACGAGCAAAGAAAAAGTACGTTCAATATATAAAAAATTTTTAAAAACAGATTTTTTCAACAGACCCTAGAAAAGTAACAAAAGAAAGTTGAAACAAATGCACAGGTTACACAGTTTTTTTACTTTATTCAACAATCCCCAAATTAAATTTTCTGCTGTCAGCAGATTAAAAATCTTTACTGTTTCGATAAACTTTACAAGTTAAAATTGAACTGCTAAAATTCTTTTCAAATTGAAAGGGGAAATGAAAATGAGCAGTTGGGAACAGAGTAAGCAAGATTTTATTGACAAACTTTCAAACGCCGACCGCACTTTCAGTGAAATTTTTCAAGTTGACGCCGAAGGATTGGTTGTACAAGGCAACGAACGCGAGGAACTTGCAAAACTTCAGGCAGCTAACAAAGTTGTTTTGAAAAAGTTGCAGAGCCGTGAATTTACAGTTGCTATAGTTGGACTTGAAAAAGCCGGAAAATCTACACTCGGAAACGCGCTGATTAAAGCAATGGTACTTCCCGAATATTCGGAGCGTTGCACTTACACAACTACCGAAATTCGCAGCGGCGATACTGATTTGGCTGAAGTTTATTTTTACGGGCGCGAAGAATTTAACAAAAATTTCAAGCGTATGTTAAATGATGTCAAATATCCCGACGCGGCGGACTTTTTCACGATGACGCTTGACGCCTTCAACAATTATTGGCGGGCAGTCGAAACAGATCCCGAACGCCAAAATATTTTTATGGTTCACAACGGCACAACCGCTGAAGATATTAAAGCAATTCTTGAAGGCAAACAAAAACTTTTGCCGCTGTTGGGACATGCTCCGATGCAATTTGGCGCGGAATATTGGACGGGCGGCGACGAATTTAACGAATTTAAAACTTATATAACGGGAATGAGCGGCAAAAATCCCGACGGCTCGGTTATTCGTCAGCCGCACCCTTACGCCGTTAAAAATGTTACAATTCGTTCAACGCAACTTGCCGAAATGAGCCATCTTGTTTTATACGACGTGCCGGGCTTTGATTCTCCAACTGAATTGCACAAACGCCAGACAGAGGAAATGTTGAAAACTGCCGACGCAATTATTTTAGTTACGAACGTTGGCGACCGCCCAAATTTGACGGGTACGCAACTTGATATGTTACGCAAGGGACAAGACGCCGACGGGATTAAACTCAGCGCAAAATGTTTTGTCTTCGGTAACAAAATCGACCGCGCCGCCGATGCTCAAACTGCAAAAAATAATTTCGCCGCGCTGAAAAATGAATCTGTCAACAAATATCAAATCGCCCTTGAAAATCACGTTATCGGCGGTTCTGCCCGCGCTTTCCTTGAAATACAAGGATTAATGGCGGGCGACGTTGCAAGCAGTGTTATTGAAAAATGGCAACTTCCCGACGCCGACGGCGTTTCAGTTCTTCATAAAAAAATGCAACATTATTATGACAACGCCCGCTTTGAAGTCATCAAGCGGCGCGCAGAATCCACTTTGACGAAGACGCAGGAAGTATTAAATAACTTGCTTGAACGCTACGACAGCGGCGAATTAAATTCAAACGATGTCAGCGCGGAAATTTTAATGGATATTCAAAGTAAGTTGCCGAAATTCATTCAAGAATCAAACAAAATTACAAAAATGCACACGGGGCAAATTGTCCGCGAGGCTCCATTTACCGCCGCGCTTAAAGCTGAAATTGAAAATATTTATCCGCTGTCAGATGCCGAATATACTCAAAATTTGATTCAAGATATTGAATACAGTTTGGCGATTGATCCCGACGGAATTTATCCCGCAACCACGATTAACGGCAATGTCCGTGACAAACTCGGCAAAAAATATGTCGAAAATATCGTTACCAACGCTTCAAAATTGACAATCGAAAAGCAAAACGATTTACATAACGCACTGGTTGAATCGTTCCTTAAAATTATGGGAATGGAAGAAGGCACGCCGCATAAAGCCGCGCTTGAAAAATCTGTCAACAAACTTTTCGACGGTATGTTAATTCAAGACGGCTCCATTTGCAATTTTAATTCACTCGTTGAAAGATTTGTTACAACGCTGATTCAAACTTTGATTTCAACGCCGTTTGCCGAAGATGAACGCCTTAACAAAGTTAAAGCAACTTTCCCTGAATTGGTTTCGCTTGCGGTTTATTACAATATGCCGATGACAAATTTGGAAAATGTCAGCAACGCGGGCTTGAGTTTCTTTTCAAAAATTTTAGTGCATGAAAGTTTGGACGCCGCGCCTGAAGTTGTAAGCAAGCCGAATAATCCCAAAACTGTAAAAGACAATGAAAATTTCTTGCGCGGAATTTTTGAAGACAATCAAGACGCCGCGCAAATGGATATTAATTCATTGCCGCTGAAAAAGTGGGCTGAAACAGTCGCCGCCGCCGGAGTTAATTTGGTAAATGTTCAGGCGGACGCCAGAATTAAAGGTAAAGATAAACTCGGCAACAAGTTGGAAAATCTTTTCTATGATGACAGTTGGAAAACTTTCCCGTCTGCCAAACGTATTCAAGCTATAGAAAATTTAATTACTGCCTACGCGCCTGCTAAAACTGCAGAGACTTCGGTACACACCGAATTTAATCTTGAAGGCTTGCACGAAATGGCGAAGCGCGTTAAACGTATGCAGACAAAAGAAGATATGGTTGCAACTTTGGACGCCGATATTGAAATACTGCGCGATATTACGGCAAAGGCGGTTATCAACGCCATTGGACTTGAACGCGCTTTTATTTCCGTCGTTACCAAAAATGTTGAGCTTATCCGCGAACATTTGCAAGAAGGCGAAGGCGCAAAAGAATTCCGCGCCTGGATTCGCAACAATGCAACGCTGTTAATGCCCGCGCAGTTTGAGCATATTATTGAAAACCGCGCAATTAATGAAAACAGAAAAGCCATTGTCAACGCTATTAAAGTTATGAAAAACAAAATTGACTTTTAAAATTTTTTCTTGAAATAAAGTACCGTCGTTATCGCAAAAAAATCAGCTGCTGAGAAATTGTGATAACGGCGGCTTAATTTTTTATAACTGTATGAAAAAATATTTTTGTGATTAAAACTATAAAATTTAATATCAGAAACATTTTGTAAAATAAAAAAGCCGCTGCGCTTATTCACGCAACGGCTCGCCGATTTATATTGTCATATTCCATTTTTACTATCATCTCCTTAAAATTTTTTGTCAACGATTAAAGAAAACGTTCAAAATCCGGTTCAAGTTCGGGTAACGGTAACATCATTAAAATCACTTCCTTTCAACTGTCAGAAAAATTAGCGGCGGAGTATTATACGAAGTATTGAACCTAACATTTATTTCACCTCTTTTCA
>CAJOGS010000034.1:0-3737 GCA_905234045.1 uncultured Selenomonadaceae bacterium
GACAACGCAATTTTTGTTGCTTTTAAAAAAGCACCTTCGCCTGACGCCTCGCCAATTCCTATAAATGTTTCGCCGGAATTTTGCAAAATTAATTTTATATCGCTAAGATCTAATCCTACCAAACCGGGCGCAATAACAAAATTCAATATGCTTTGAACAACTTTTTTTAAAATATCATTGGTATATTGAAAATTTTCAGACGGAGAAAAATTATCATTGATTGGAATTGTGATTATTGAATCCGCGTTTTTGCGCAGATTTTTCAATCCTAATGCAGATTTTTTTTCTAAATCTTCGACAACAGACGGACGAATTACAGCGGCTAAAGTAAGCGCGTTAAGCCCTTTTGAATAAGCCGCCATTATTGCGGCAATTCTTGAATCATCGGTATTTACGCCAATTTCTGCCACAATAAAAACCACTTTTGAACCTTCAAGCGATTTTATAATTTCAGCTTGAATATCATTTGGATCTTTGCCGTCAATTTGAATATGTATTGGAGCTTGAGAATTTGAAAGAGCCGTCGTATCTGTGTCAACTGCGATAAATTTTATACCGTCCACTTGATTTGAAATCATATGATTAACGGCACTGATACCGCCACTGCCGACACCTGCGACGGTTAACATAAAAGGGAAATCCTTATCTGCTTCAGTCATCATTAACCCGCACCTTTAAATTTACACTCTAATTTTAGAGATAAAAAAATAACACTGCGAATGATAACATAAAATTTTCATTTTAGCTATAGCAGACAAAAATTTTTTCAGGCGTTTATTTTCTCAATAAAATTTTCTGAAACGCTGAGAAATTTTTAAAAATCCTAAAGCCAAAAATAAAAATTGCAATGTAGTACAATTCAATTTCAAAAATGTTACCAAAAAAAATCAGTGCAAGTCCAAAAATTATATTTGTAAAAAAGTCGCAGATTAAAATTTTGTTGCTGAATTTCTGATTTCTTTTTGCCAATGCTCCGCCTAAAATTGCATCAAGTGCAACCAAAAATATTACAGCACAAATTTTTTCATCAGCCGGAATGTTTAAAACATAGCCTAAAAAAATTCCGACAATCAAGCCTCCCAATGCCTTTGACATTTTTATTTCTCCTTTTAATTGCCGGATTTTGTCAGCAACATTTTTATTTAACGGTAAATGCTAATTTATTTTAGTCTTAAATTTTTTTCTAATTAAATGTAATTTTTCTTTGTCTTGTCAAAGAAAAAGGTACAACAACTACTCGTACTCCTCACATTTGCAAGTACCAAAAAGAAAGACGCTTTTTTGCTATCATAGAACAAAAAATAATTCGTTAATCAGCAATTTCAATTTATTTTTCAACTCGCCCTAAAATTTTTCCTCAACAACTTTTGCAAAATTATGACTGAAATTGCCGTTGTATGGCGGAATATAAACTTTTTCTACCGCTTGAATTTCAATTTGTATTCCCCAAACTTTTAAAGCGTCCTCAACGCCGCCGCGCATTTTTATAGAATTTTCCAAAGAATTTTTGTCGCCAATGGCAATAATTTCATACGGCGGAGCAGATCGAACATTATTTACAGAAAGAGTTGGCCCCGCGCAACGAATTTCACTTGTTGCAATAAGCCGTTGTCCATTGATTGAAATAGCCTCTGCACCTGCCGCCCGCAATTCGTTTATCATTCGCAAAATATCTTCATCGTGAATTACGTACAAATTAGGATTTTCGCCTTTTTCAAGGGCGCGTTTGCTGTCGTCCATTCTGATAATTACGCCGCTGCCTTCTAAGGCGGTTAAGCCGGCTTTCATTTTTAAATCTTCTATGATTGAAATTTCTTCAGTCGAAGGTTCAAATTTTTGTTGCAACGCGGTAATTTTTTTTTGCAATTCGTCGCGTTCCCATTCCAATTTCAAAATTTGCGTTGAAAGTTCATCTATCGGCGAAACTGTTTCTTTTTCGCTTTCCTGCCTAAATTCGGTTGACAAAATGAAACCGACTATCACGCATACAAAAGTTATTGCCCAACTTTCGCCCAATATTCGCCGAATTTTATTCATAAAAATCTCCTTTTGCCGATTTCAGATGGTTAGATAGTTAGTGGTTAGTGGTTAGTGGTTATGGCGTGTTGAATAATCGAACTAAAAAATTTTGAAGGTTGGAATTTCTCAACCCTCAGCAAATTTCTTTTACTAAGATTGCCCGCGCCCCAGCCCGTCTCTGTTTTTGCCTGTTATTAAAATTTGGTGTAAAAGGTATGGCGCGGCTGAATGGCTGACTTGTTACCTCGTCAAACGCGAAAAACCTGACGGGCAGAGCGTCTTTCTTTTTGGTACTTTTTCTTTGACGCAACAAAGAAAAAGTACATTTAATATAAAAAAATATCTAAAAAAAGATTTTACCAACAGCACCTAGCCACTACCAAACTATCACACTATCAAACTACTACCGCGCAAGTTTTATGAATGGCGCAGTATAACTGAAATCGGCGTACTCCACATCGTGAGGATTGTTTTCAAGATCAAGCAAAAAATCTTGTACCAAATGCGCCTTTTCGTCGGTACGTTCTTCAAGTTTTCCAATACGAATTTGCACAGATTTTTCGGTTGCAGTATACGCCACAATATAATCAGCTGAAATTATCGCAACTTCAGAAAGTTTTTCCAATGCCTCAGCGTCTAACTTTTGCAGAAATTCCAAAATCTGCATTACCATTACATTATCCACGTCATCGCCGATATATTTATCTTTAATTTGCGAACCGGTTATCATTGGAATTGACATTTGCCGCAAATTTTTATAGCTGTCAATAATTTTGCCGTTCTTGTCAATATCCAAATAACCGTAATCGCAAACCATTGTGGCAATAGGTTTTCTTTCTTTTATGGTAACTTCAAGAGTATTCGGCACAATTCGCCTTACCGTGACACTTTCAATCCTTAAATCTTGCGACAGGCGATTTTTAACTTTGTCAGTCTCAAGTTTAAACATAGGTTCACCGATATAAATATCGCCAATTTTTAAAATTTCTTCGGCGGTTAAATTTTCCGCACCGACAAGTTTTATTTCCTTGAGTGTAAAAAATGGAACGTAGACGAATATTCCAATAATTACGCCGCAAATTGCCAAAAATATAATGCCTTTAAAAAGCCGCCGTCCGCTTCGGTGAACTTTTTTTACTTCTGCCATTGGAATATCTCCTTTCGTTCGATTTTAGGGTTAAAGGGATTTTTTCCCCATATCCCTATATCCCTATTCCTTGAAAAAGGGAAAAATGGTTAAAGGGGACTAGGGATTTTTTCCCTCTATCCCTATTCTCTAGCTCCTAGTCCTTAGCCCCTAGCCCCTAGAATCCTGCCGAAACTAAAATCTTTTCGCAGAATTCGGGAAATTCAATTCCTGCCGCCCGCGCCGCATCAGGTACCAGTGAAGTTTCAGTCATACCCGGCACTGAATTAACCTCGATAGCGTAAGGGATATTTTCTTCAGATAACATAACGTCAATTCTTGCAACGCCTTTGCATTTGCAAACTTTGAACGCACTTACCGCCAAATCTTGAATTTTTTTTGTAAGTTCGGCAGAAATTTCGGCGGGGCAAATGTGCGTTGACGCGCCTTTTTTATATTTCGTTTCGTAGTCATAACGCCCTGTAGTCGTTGTAATTTCGATAACCGGCAAAGCCTGCGCGTCGTCTTCATTGCCGAAAACTGCAACGGTTAATTCACGCCCTTTTATAAATTCCTCAACTAAAATTTCATC
>CAJOGS010000034.1:3828-15927 GCA_905234045.1 uncultured Selenomonadaceae bacterium
ATTACGACCGGCAAGCCAAATTTTTTCTCAACTCTTTCAGCAAGTGTTTCGTTTTTGTCGGAAATTCTATAAACTTCAAATTTCGGCGTCGCAACGTTGGCAAAGGCGAACATTTTTTTAGTTGTAACCTTGTCCATTGTGATAGCCGACGCCAAAACATCAGAACCTGTGTAGGGAATGTCCAGCATGTCAAGTGTACCTTGAATCAAGCCGTCTTCGCCGTAAAGTCCGTGAACCGCGTTAAAAACAATGGCGCAGTTTGATTTTTTAATGTCCTCTGCAAAAGTTTTTGGATTGAGTTCCATTGTTTCGACGTTGTAATTTTTAGATTTCAGCGCGTTATAAATCGCCGTGCCTGTCCTGCGCGAAACTTCGGCTTCAGTGGAAGTGCCGCCCATTACCACGACAATTTTATTTTTGTGGCGAATTTGATCAATTTTGTCAATCAATTCTTCGCCGGTTTTATAAATATCGCCCGCGCCCATTGTAATAACCAAATCGCCCGCGTTTACGTTTTCCAAAAGATAATCGACGATTCTTTCACGTTGCGGAATGTAGGTAATTTCTTTGTTGTTTTTCAAAACTTCTTTAAGAATTGATTCGCCGCTGATACCTTCAATTTTTTCTTCGCCTGCAGAATAAATATCTGTCAGCACGAGTAAATCGGCATTTGTAAAAGCCGCGCCAAATTCTTTCAATAAAAGTTTCGTACGGCTGTAACGGTGCGGCTGAAATACACAAATAATTCTGCGCGGATTAGTTTCACGCGCCGCCTTCAAAGTTGCCGCAATTTCTGTCGGGTGGTGTGCATAATCGTCAACAATCCAAATGCGGCTGATATTCGCCTTAGTTTGAAACCGCCGTTTAGCCCCGTGAAAGCCGCTTAAAGCGTTTGAAATCTTATTAAAGGGTACACCTATATAAAGAGCCGTTGCGAGCGTTCCTAAGGCGTTTAAAACGTTATGACGCCCATGTATTGCAAGTTTTATTCTGCCCAAAAGTTTTTCGCCTTGAAAAACATCAAAGCTCACGCCGTCAACGTTGATATAAATATTTTTCGCCATAAAATCAGCGGGGTTGTCAATGGCGTATGAAATAACTTTGTGATTAATTTTCCCTGCCATTTTACGAAGCGGTTCATTGTCGAAACATAAAACCGCCACGCCGTCATCAGTTAAATTGCCGAGAAATTCTTTGAACGCCTCACGAATTTTTTCAACTGTGCCGTAATGGTCAAGGTGATCATCTTCAACATTTGTAACCAGTGCAATATGCGGATTAAGTTTTACAAAAGAACCGTCGCTTTCATCAGCCTCTGAAACAAGATAATCGCCGTTGCCCAAAATTGCGCCCGTTCCCATGTCCAAAGATTCGCCGCCGATAATAATTGTTGGGTCTACGCCGGAATTTTTCAGCACGTAACCAATCATTGTAGTTGTAGTAGTTTTGCCGTGCGAACCGGCGACGGCGATACCTTTTTTGGAATTGACGAGCATGGCATTAATATCTGAACGATGAAGTTTCAAAATATTGAGTTCAGCCGCCTTGACAAGTTCGGGATTATTTTGAGGAATGGCTGAAGAATAAACTATTGCGTCAACAGCCGCCGTGCCGTCTTCGTTCAAAATATTTTTAGCGTCGTGACCGACAAAAATTTTTGCGCCGAGACTTTTCAGCATTTTAACGTTTGAAGAATCGGCACAATCCGAGCCGCTGACTTCGTAGCCTTTTTCTATCAAAATTTTGGCAAGTACGCTCATACCTGCGCCGCCAATTCCTACAAAATGAAATTTTTTTAAGTTAAGCATTTCGCTGTAATTCAAAATTTTTACCTCCAATTTGTCAGATTGTCAGATTATCAGATGTTCAGATAGTCAGTATTTCAGATTATCAGTTACTGACCACTGACCATCTAGCCATCTGGCCATCTATCCATCTGATTATCTAGCAACTACCGAGATGCTCTGTAAATCAAGAACGCCCCAAAAATTACGCCAATAATATTTGGAATCCACACGGCGTACATTGGTTCAACAACATTGCCGCGTGCAAGCGCGTTCGCAAAAGTCATTACCGAATAGTAAATAAAAATTATAACAACACTTATTGCGAATCCTGCAGAAGAAGTATTTCTTGTCGGTTGCAGACCGAGCGGCACGCCTATTAACGCAAATACTAAACTTGCCATCGGTATACTTAAACGCTGATATAATTCTGTTTCAAGTTTGGCAGTGTCGGCATATTGCGTTTTCATAATTGCAATTTGCGCTTTTAATTCCTTCATCGTCAATTCTTCCGGTTTTTTCTGTTCGCGGACAATTTGGCGCGGGCTTGCAGATACCGGCAAAATTTGTGTTGAAAATCGCATTGTGCGTGTCTTTTCTTTATCCGAAATATCGTAAATTGTCCCGTCGTGCATTATCCATGCACTGTCTTTCCATTCGGCATAATCGGCATTTTCAACCTGTGTTAAATTGCCTTCCATGTCAAAAGCCTGCATAGTGATACCTTGCATAGTTTCATCACTGGAGCGATATTCGCGGGCGTAAACAAGCCGCAGGAGTATACCTTGATGAATTTCTTTAAAAATTATATGATCCTGCGATTTTAATTCGGTATTGCCTTGAATTTCATAATAAACAACATTGTTATAGGCGGAATTTGCCCACGGGACAACGTGTTCATTAAATAAAATTGCACAGATACTGAAAATGAATCCGAGAATAATGGCGGGCGCGGCAATTCTTCCGAAACTGATACCGCAAGATTTCATGGCGGTAATTTCGCTTGAACCTGAAAGTTTTCCAAAAGTTAAAAGCGTCGCAAGCAACATTGACATTGGAAAAGTCCACATAATAATTGCCGGCATACCGTAAACAAAAATTTTTATAACAGACGTGACTGACGCGCCGTAGTCGGTTATAAGTTTTGCTATTTTGAAAAGTGTACCCGAGCCGATAAAAACTGCGGAAAAAGCGCAAATTCCAAACGCCGCCGCCATTAAGACTTCACGAAAAATATACCAATCTAAAATTCTGATTCGCAATAAAAGCAGCTCCTATCGAAAATTATCACTTATTCTTCATATTCATATTCTTCTTCTTCATCTTCGTCAGCATATTCTTCAAAAAACAACAACGCCGAACGCAAAACAGCCTGTTCATTTTCATCATAAGCAGTAGAATATTGTACATTGTCAAGATAAAAACCGTTTTCATCTGCCTTCGCTATCGCCTTGCTAATTTCCCTTTCCAATTCGCTGTCATCATACGAACTGCGAACTTTTATTTTCATTGAAATTACTCCTTACATTCTAAAATTATCGCCGAGATAGAATTTCTTTGCAATAGGACTTTCGGCAATTTCCATTGCGTTACCTTCAATTAAAATTTTTCCTTCGTTCAAAATATATGCCCTGTCAACAATGCTCAAAGTTTCTCTTACATTGTGGTCAGTTATCAAAATTCCCATTCCGCGTTCGCGCAGATATTTTATAATGTTTTGAATATCAGCAACCGCCAGAGGGTCAACACCTGCGAAAGGTTCATCAAGCAAAATAAATTGCGGCTCAAGTGCCAAACAGCGCGCAATTTCTACGCGCCGCCTTTCGCCGCCTGAAAGCTCTGTACCTTTTCTTTCGCGGACGTGTCCAATATTAAATTCTTGTATCAGATTTTCAAGCCGCGTTTTCATTTCGGCTTTTGAAATATTCAGCGTTTCAAGAATCGCCATAATATTTTCTTCGACGGTTAATTTGCGGAAAATTGACGCCTCTTGCGTTAAATAACTGATTCCCAATTCTGCGCGTCGGTACATTGGCAAATTAGAAATATTTACGTCTGAAATAAAAATTTCGCCGCTGTCCGGTTTTTCCAATCCGACAATCATATAAAATGAAGTCGTTTTGCCCGCGCCGTTTGGTCCAAGCAATCCGACAATTTCGCCTTTTTCGACTCTGAGCGAAACATTATTTACAACTACGCGCCTTTTGAACGCTTTTATCAAATTTTTAGCTTCAATATGCATTTTATTCACACTTTTTTAGTTGTTAATAAATTACTACAACACTATCACACTATCCAACTATCGCACTATCAAACTATCCAACTATCACACTACCGCACTACTTCATGCGGCAGAACATTTTTCTTAGGTTGATCCTGCTTAATTTCTTTTTGTTCATCAGCAAGATAAACAGTCAATCTGTTGCCGCGCAACGTATTATTTTTTTGAATAGCCCACGCATTGCCGGTTAAAATTGCCTTGCCGTTTTCTTTGGCGTAATAGTCAATTTTATCGCCGCCCGCCTCAATTTCTTTTGGCGGGTTCACAAGATGTACATTGCCCGTGCCTGTATAATATTCTTCGTCAAGCCAGCCTTCCATAAAATCCGCCGTGAAATTTCCTTCAACTTTGCTTGTCAAAACTCCGCCGTTTTGAATTACGAAATGTCCTTTATCATCGGGATAATAATCAACGTGTTCACCTTTAAAAGTGCGCGTGTCGCCTTGAGGATATTTTTCATTTGGCGCAACAGTTTGGACGCCGTAAACGTTGCCGTCTGCCTGAATATGTCCCGCGCCGTTATTTGTCAGACTGTTGCAAGTAACTCTTAAATCTTGGCGAACAACAATAACATTTCCGACAAGGTAAGATTCTTGCGTGTTGGTGTTATACATGGCGCGTTCACCTGTTGCACGGTCTGCGCCGTGTTTCAAAAGTACGTTGCCGGTTGCCGTAACTACGCCGCTTTTCATATCGTAATCGACGTTATCCGCGTTGACTTCCGACGGTACATTTGATTCGGGATTTTTTGATTCTTCCATATGGCGAACAAAAACTTTGCCGCTTGCAGTAACTTTTTCATCGTCCATATCGTAATCAATTTCATCTGCAGTAAGTTCAGAGGGCGCATCTTTTTCAGTTTTTTCTGCAGAAAATGCAGTTGAATTTATAAACGCCGTCGCGCAGATTAACGCGCATATTTTTTTCCATTTCATATCAGTTGCCCTCCGATTCTTTGACGCCGCGTAAAACTTTGGCGTTACCTTTCAATTTAAAATGTCTCAATCCATTTGTAGCCTCTGCATAATCGCCGAAGGCGCGCATATCTTCTTTTGAAATTTTTACATTTTCGGTTGCAGTCAAAATTTCTGTTTCATTGTTCCAATCAAGTTTACCGCTGAAAAGTGTTGCGCCTTTGCTGTCAGTAACTTTTACGTCGCCTTCAACGTGGATAATGCCGTTTTGTTTGTTGTAATTGCCGTTTTTCGCAGTCAGTTCAATAAAATTTCCGTCTTCTTGATAAAATTTGCATTTAACATCTTCAATTTCGACGTTTTGAGTAATCGCATCAACCAGCATTTTACCGGAAATTAATTCCATAATTTTAACGCCATTTTTTTCTTCGGTAATGACATTTGATTCATAAATCATTTTTGTAGGAGGCTCAATTTTTTCTGAAGGCGGCGGTGCATCAGGCGTTGTAACTATTGCCCACGCTACTACACCGAAAAAAAAGCCTAAGCCTATTACTATTAAAATTTTATATTTTTTTTCCATTTCTAAAAAAATTCCTAACAAATTAGTCTGGTAGTGGTGTAGTGTTATAGTGTTGAATAATCTTATTTTCTAGAGCGTATTAATTAAATCTTAGATTTAAAATTTTTTAATTTTTAAATTTACTTTTCTTTGTCTTGTCAAAGAAAAGTAACAAAAGAAAGACGCTTTTTGCGGCGCAAGTGCGGTCACATCACGTGACCTGCGCGCACTCAGTTTACTGCTCTTATCGAACTTTTTTTAGTTCGTTATTCATCTGCAATTTTCTAACAACTATCAATCTAACTACTAACCATCTAAACCGTATGATGTTTGCCTTCCTTTTTCATTTCAGGCGGCGTATTCCAACGTTTCTGAAACCAAATCCATTGAGTAGGATTTTCACGAATGACACTTTCAAGAATCCGCGTCATTTTCTCGGTAAAGCGGTATAAATCGCCGTCCGTGTCGCCTGTATCTTCAAATTTCAACGGTTCAAAAATTTTTACCAAATGCCGCCCGTTCGGTTTACGAAGAATAAACGCGGGAAGGACAGGCGAATTAAATTTTTTTGAAAAGACGGCAGGTCCCATTGGAGTTGAGGCAGTTTTACCGAGAAAATCTATAAACGCGCCGCCGGGTCCGGCATCTTGATCTGCCAAAAATCCTAAAATTTTGCCTTTCTTTAAAGCGCGTCCTGCTGAAAGTAATTCACTTGTGCCGCGATTGAAAATTTCAACATTAATCGTGGCGCGTAAATCGTCCAACGCCCTTGAATATTCTTGATTCGGCTGAAGTTTTGCAATGGCAGTTACAGGCAGTCCGTTTAAAGTGAACGACGCCGAAAGCCATTCCCACGTCCCGATATGTCCCGTTAAAACTACTACGCCGTGTCCTTTTGCAAGCGCGTCTTTCATTCTTTCCAAATGATCTATTTCAATGTATTCTGACAAATTTTTTTCGTTCAAGTTTGGCATGTACAAAATATCTAACATATTGCGCGCCAAATTTACAAATGAATCACGTACAATTTTGCGCGCTTCTGATTCTGACACTTGCAACGCCGGCATCATTTGAGCTACTGCGCGTTCACGTTGTTTCTTGACGAAAATATAATACAAATTGCCCAAAATTCGCCCCAAAAATAAAAGTAAATCATATGGCAAAAATCTTACCAGCCGACTCAAAAACATCAGCGCATTGTACAACATTCCAAATTAACTCCTAAATAATTTCGTATTGGTGAACAAGTTCAGCCCATTTTCCTTGAGATTTCAAAATAAATTCCAAAACTTCACGAACTGCGCCTTTGCCGCCGTCATTTTCCGCCACAAAATGAGCGCGTTCCTTGACGGCGATATTTGCGTTGCCGACAGCCGCACGAAATCCGACTTGAACTAAAACCGGCAAATCTATAATATCGTCGCCGACATATGCAATTTCTTCATCAGTCAAATTAAATTCCGCCTTCAATTCTTTGTAGGCGTTGCGTTTATCCATTTGCCCTTGTTTTACTGCGGTAATTCCCAATTCTTTGGCGCGGTTCAAAGTGATAACCGATTCACGCCCGGTAATAATCGCAGTTTGCAAGCCCAATTTGTGCGCGGTAACAATTCCAAAGCCGTCTTGACAGTTGAACGCCTTGAACATTTCGCCGCTTGCACTGATATAAATTCCGCCGTCTGTTAAAGTGCCGTCAATGTCAAAAATTATCAGCTTAATTTTTTGAGCGCGGCTGAAAGCGTCTTCAGTAATTTTCATTTACACCACACCCTGACGCAGTAAATCAGTCAAATGGATAATGCCGACAGGATTTTTATCGGCGTCAACAACCGGCAAAACCGTAATTGGGCGCGGCTTGTGTTTTTCCATAACAGAAAGAGCCTCCGCCGCCAATTTTTCCGCACGAATAATTAACGCATCTTTAAACATAATATGTTCAACAGGCTCGTCGATAAAATTCAGATCCTTTTCAAGTGCGCGGCGGATAATTCCGTCAGTAACGATACCGACAAATTTATTATCCGCGTTGACGATTGAAACCGCGCCCAAGCCTTTTTCAGTCATTTCAAAGAGTGCGTCTCTAACCGTTGCGCCAATTTTAACGATAGGATTATCTTCACCGCTGTGCATAACGTCGCCGACGGTAAGCAATAATTTTCTTCCCAACGCGCCGCCGGGATGAAACAATGCAAAATCTTGCGAAGTAAATTTTTTCTCGTTCATTAAAGCCATTGCGATAGCGTCGCCCATTGCAAGCGTTGCAGTAGTTGAGGCAGTCGGCGCAAGTCCCAAAGTGCAAGCCTCTTTTTCGACGCCGATATTAATAAAATAATCGCAGTTGTTGCCGAGTGTGGAAGTTTTGCGCCCGCACATTGCAATAATTTTTGCGCCGATTCGTTTAAGTTTGCTGATCCATGCCAATTCCAATTCAAAAGAATCATTAGAAATTAAAACGAGCGCGACTTCAATACTTTCTGCCGACTTTTCAGCCGTAGATTGTTCAACGTCAACGCCCATTGTATCGACGAGCATAATTTTTTCAACGCCGCCAATTTCCATTGTGCTATATTGGGTTTCATTAGCCATTTTATATTTTGTCAGTGCATACATAAGCGCGGATTTGCCGCTTTTTCTTTTTCCAAAAATTCCAACTTGTCTCATTGCAAACGCCTCCTTTTTTCAAGATTATAACATTTTGAAGGCGAATAGCAAATTTTTTTTAGTTGCAGTTGATATTAATATGTACTTTTCTTGATATGGTCTGTTGAAAAATTCTGATTTAAAATTTTTTCATGTTGAACGAACTTTTTCTTTGCACGTCCTGCGCGGCATCTTATTACTTCGCTATCATCTAAGTAGTATGTAGTGGTTAGTTGTTAGGGATTAGCTAAAACCTAGCCCCTAGCCTCTAGCCCCTAAAAACTAGCCACTAATTAACCGAGTTCAACAAATTCCCGTTGCCGCTGATTGAACCGCAGAATTTTTCTATAACCGAATTGCTTGACATATTCAATGGCTTCATCGCAGAATTTGCCGCAATCTTCCGGCTGATGTGCATCAGAATTTATTGTAATCGGCAAATCATACGCGGCGGCGACTTTCATAAAATCTGCATACGGCGAAATTTCTTGCACGGGGTAACGGTATTTTGTACCGGTATTCACGTCAACTGCAAGATTAGCTTTTTTCATTGCGGCGGCTACGCGCTCAAGGTATGGCGTAATGTCGAAATTTGGAAAATATTTAAAAAGACGAATATTAAACGGGTGCCCCAAAATATCATAAATTCCTGCCGCCGCCAATTTTTCAACTTCCTGCGTGTATTGTTCGTAAATTTCGCGCAGGTCATGGCGTTCCCATTCGTTTTTAATTTTTGAGGCGTCGTAACCCCAACCCCAAAGAAAATGCACCGAGCCGATAATATAATCGAAATTCCACGCGGCAAGAATTTTTTTAACCGCGTCTTGATTTTGGAAATTGCAAACTTCAATACCGATTTTTACCGCGTGATTTTTCTGCAACTCCTGCATAAAATCAAAATAATCTTTCAGCGAATGTTTAAATTTGTTTGTCTTCAACCAAACTTTTTGAAATTCGCCGACTTCTGAATTGTCCAAAATTAAATCATCGTAATAAAGTTTTTCAAATTCGGGGAAAGTGTGCGAGTGTTCGGAAATTCCAATTTCAGAAAGTCCGCGCTTTTTAGCCGCGTCGAAAAATCCTTCTACCCAATCAAATTTGTAGTCTCCGTACTCAAAATGCATATGATAATCTGTTTTCAATTTAAATCACCCTTGAAATTTATTTTTATCTGCTTAGAGTATGTTGGTAAACTCTAAAAATCGTTTTTTTGTTGAACTTTTTTATTTTTAAATGTACTTTGTCTTGTCAAAGAAAAGTAACAAAAGAAAATAATTTAAGCGGTCGTCCGTAACCGCCGGGTTACTATTACTATCAAACTATCAAACTATCAAACTATCCAACTATAACACTACTGCACTACAATCAGTGTCCTTTAGTTTTAAAACGCCCGCCGACAATATCATAAACCGAATTAATTGTAACGAAGGCGTTTTCGTCCATTGACAGAACAATTTCTTTAACTTTGGTAACTTCAAGGCGGTTGACGACGCAATATAAAATTTCTTTCGGCAATTTAGTATAACCGCCCTGCCCGTGTAAAATTGTAACGCCGCGTCCGAGTTGTCTGTTCAATTCATCTGTAACTTCGATTGGATCTTTTGTAACAATCATAACCGCGTACGTTTCATCAAAACCTTTTGTAACAACGTCGATCATTTTCGCAATTACAAAATATGCCACAAGCGAATACATAGCTTTATCCCAGCCGAAAAGTAAACCTGCGCCGCTCAAAATGAACAGATTTATAAACATAACAACTTCGCCGACTGAAAAGGGCGAATGTTTATCGGCGATAATTGCAACAATTTCAGTGCCGTCCAATGAACCTCCGGCACGCATAATAATTCCGACGCCGATACCGTCAATTATTCCGCCGAAAATCGCCGACAAAAATGGATCATTCGTAATTTCCGGAAAAGTATCTGCAATTTCTGAGCAAAAACTCAACATTATAACTGCTACAACCGTTGCCACTGCGAAATTTTTTCCAATGTGTTTATATCCAATGTACAAAAATGGAAGATTCAGCACGACCAGAAAAACGCCGAACGGTATATCAGGAAACAGAAATCTTCCCATAATCGACAAGCCGACGACGCCGCCGTCAATAACTTGATTCGGTATCAGAAAAATTTCAAGACCTATTGACGCAATTATTGCGCCTATCAAAAGTTGAAGTCCTTGAAAAATATAATTTTTTATTTTGCGCCCGCGCTTAATTTTTACGGCGCGTTTTGTAACCTCTTCAGCATTTGATATTTCGTTTTCCAAAAAAATCACTCTCCAAAATTAATAAAAATTTTTATGCCGATGAAAATCAGTATAACGTCAATTAAAATTTCCAGTGCGTAACAGGAAATTTTTTTTAATATTTTTTTGCGCTTTTCAAATTTTTCATTGCACAATCCTTTATTTTCCAAAATATCACTTCCAAAAATTTTTTTCATTATAATTGAAGTTAAAGGCGGTTGCAATGTTGACGTTTATAAAATTTTCAGTTAAAATTCATTTAAAAAAGAGGGGGAGCGGAAATGTACAGGTTTTTAGCAATTATAATTTCATTTTTAATGATTTTAAGTTCGTCAGCACAGGCGCGGCAAAAAGATTTGGAACTTTCGGCGGATTCGGCAATTTTGGTAGAGGCGACAACGGGACGGGTAATTTATGAAAAAAATGCTGACGAGGAACGCCCGCCGGCAAGTATGACAAAAATTATGACTTGCATTTTGGGTTTGGAATATTTAAAGCCTGAAGCCAGAATTAAAGTTTCTCAAAATGCGGCTTATACTGAGGATTCAGAATTGGCGTTGCAGGACGGCGATTTAATTTCAGCAGGAGATCTTTTGCGCGGGATGATGCTTGTTTCAGATAATGGCGGAGCAGTTGCCATTGGCGAAGCAGTTTCCGGCAGTGTTGAAGATTTTGCAGGATTGATGAATGACAAGGCGCGGGAAATCGGTTGCACAAATACAAATTTTGAAAATCCGAACGGCTTGCCGAATGACGGGCATTATTCGACGGCGCGGGATATGGCGAAAATTTCAATGTATTGCTTGCAAAATTGGGATTTCAGAGACATTGTAGCCACGCAACGCGAAACTATTCATTGGCTCAGTCCTTCCAATCATTCAATGCGCGTGGAAAATACAAATAAACTTTTGGGAACTTACAAAGGTACGACAGGTTTAAAAACAGGCTGGACTATTGCGGCGGGCGGTTGCCTTGCGGCGTCGGCAAAACGCGGCGAAGTTGAATTAATCGCAATAGTTATGCATTCTGAAGACACTGTAACACGTTTTCAAGACGCGGCTGCACTTTTAGATTATGGATTTGAGCAGGTTACTTCAATTTATGGAGTAAGTAAAAATAATGTTGACAAAAAAGTTTTTGTACGCGGCGGCAAACAAGCCACGCTTGAAGTTGAACTTGCAGATGATTTAAATTATCCGCTTTTACGAAATGAACACAGACAAAATTTAACGGTTGAGTATAATATTCCGCGTGTTGTTGACGGCGGTATAAAAGTCGGCGATACAGTCGGCACGGCGCAATTAAAATATAACGGCAAAGTTGTCGCAAGTGTGCCGTTCGTGGCAAAAGAAAATGTTGAAGAAGGTTTTAGCTTTTCCTCTGCAGTAGTTTCATTGACTGAACCTTTTATTGATGTGGCGCAAGATTTTTTACTACTCTTGGCTTAGTTGATAAGCCGCCACAAATAAAAAAATTTTCCCGCACTTAACGGCGCGGGATTTTTTTATTTTAGTGTCTGTAGGTAAATTAAAAAAATTAGTAAACAAGATACATTTCACTAGGGTGTGTTGAAAAAGTCCAAAATCCACAATTTTTTTAAAATCCGCAAAGTGCGGACGGTTTTTAGTGTGGTAGTGCGATAGCCAATAGCTGATAGCTAATAGC
>CAJOGS010000035.1 GCA_905234045.1 uncultured Selenomonadaceae bacterium
TTTTAGGCGAAATACGAGGGCTTTTAATTTTTTTGAAGGATTTATCGTATTTTGAAACAGGATTGAAAATTGAGGGCTTTTCGGCGAAATACGAGGGCTTTTAATTTTTTTGAAGGATTTATCGTATTTTGAAACAGGATTGAAAATTGGGGGCTTTTAGGCGAAATACGAGGGCTTTTAATTTTTTTGAAGGATTTATCGTATTTTGAAACAGGATTGAAAATTGAGGACTTTTCGGCGAAATACGAGGGCTTTTATTTTTTTTGAAGATTTTATCGTTTTCGATTATTCAACAGCTCCTAGAGCGTGTTGAAAAATTGATTGAAAATGTTGATTCACGAATTATTTTTTGTTCGATGATAGCGAAAAACTAAGATGCCGCGCTGTGTAGTGTGGTAGCGGTTAGCGGTTAGCTATTGGCTATCAGCTACAAGCTACAGGCTACAATCTACCGGCTACTTTGACGAGCAAAGAAAAAGTACGTTCAAAATATAAAAAAGTTCAACAAAAAATTTGATAACAGACTTTTTCAACAGCTCCTAGAAAAATCTGCAACTATAAAAATTTTTTAAAACAGAATTATTCAACACGCTCTTAATTATTCGGCACACTCTAAAAAACTATCATAAAAAAATTTTTTATGATATAATAGCCGCCATATCAAGGCGCGACTGATGAACGTTTTTATCTTCTTTCTGTCAACAACATTAGTTGCCTAATGATTTTTATGTAATTTTTCGATAAATATTTTGCAAAAAATTTTTTGGAGGTTAAATCATAAATGCGGAAAATCAAAGTCAACAAAAAAGAGGTTGAAAAAAAACAAAAGAAAATTGCCGCTTTAATGCAGGATTTTATTAAATATCATTTCCAACTTCATGACGAAAAGAAAGTTTTGGAAACAATGGCGGCTATAGCTAAACTTAAACCAGATGATCCGATTCCTGCAGAAAAAGTTGCGTCGATTTATATTGACTATGGAAAAAAAGATGACGCCGAAAAAGCCGTCGATTATCTTGAAGAGAAATTTCCGCCTACAGCATACAGACTTTTTTTGCGCGCCCGCGTTTGTGATATGAAAAGTAATTATGGCGATTGCATAAAATACGGCGAAAAGGCTTTAACTTATACCGACATTGATTTGCAGACGCGTTTAATGACTTACAATATTTTGGGACATGCCTACCGCTATGCCGGCGACGCTGTGAACTCCCTGAAATATTATGAACTCAGTGCAAAAATTGATCTTTCATCAGTCCAAAATGCACCTATATATAATTTTGTCAATAAAATTAAACGCGATGACTTCAGTAATTTTCTTTTTAGTTTGCACAATGTAAATGAAAGCCGCGAAAAAATTTTTGAGGAAATTTGTGCATTTGATAAAACATATGGCAACGTTGAAAAATTTGTCCATAGTCCGCAAACGCACCCGCGCCATAAAAAATTGCGTATCGGTTATATTTCGCCTGATATTCGCCGCCATGTTGTAACTTTTTTCAGTTATTTTTTATATGAACATTATGACAGATCCCGCTTTGAAGTTTACGTTTACGCCAGAAACAAAGAAGACGAAATAGCTCAAGCCATAAAAAAAGACGTGGATTTCTTCAGAAATCTTTTATTTGAAAATTCCAAAGTTGCCGCGCAAAAAATCAAAGATGATGAAATTGATATTTTGGTTGATTTATCCGGACACACGGCAAATAATGTCATGGATATTATTGTTTACAAGCCCGCGCCAATTATTATCAGCGGCATTGGCTGGTTCAATACAACCGGCGTTAAAGCCATAGATTATTTTATGGTTGACAAGTACACCGACCCTGTAGGCTTGAATGAAAAATTTTTCAGCGAAAAAATGTTACGTCTGCAACACAGCCATTTTTGTTATATGTGGCATGATGCTCCTTCGCCTGTTACTCCTGCGCCTTGCGTCAAAAATGGATATGTTACCTTTGTAAGTTTCAACAATCCGACGAAAATTACTGATGAAGCATTGAGAGTTTGGGCAAAAATTGTAAATTCTGTTCCAAATTCAAAACTCTATCTGAAAGGCAAGGCTTTTCGTGATGAATACGGCACTGAATACATGCTTAAAAGGATTCAAGCTGCCGGACTTTCGCTTGACAGATTGATTTATGAAAAAGACGAAACGATATATTTAAACAATTACAATCGCGCAGATATTGCGCTGGATACTTTCCCCTATCCCGGCGGCGGTACAACTTGCGACGCGCTTTATATGGGCGTGCCTGTTATTACTTTGGTACAAGATCGCCACAATTCAAGATTCGGTTATTCACTCTTGGTAAATTGCGGACTCGGCGAACTTTGCGCTTTCAGCGAAGATGAATATATTCAAAAAGCGGTAGACCTTGCCAACGATTGGGACAGACTGCGCGATTATCATTTGACTATCCGCCGCAAAATGAAAGAATCGCCTGTTATGAACTCTACAATTTACATGGGCGAAATTGAAGATGCTTACGAAAAAATTTTCAATGCATGGATTAACGGCGAAGAATTGCCGGAATTTCCGCAAGATTTGCCGCCTGTTACAGCTGAACAAGCAGAATTTTATTATAACCGCGCAATGAAATATATTGAAATGGAACAAAATTCAACCAAAAAAGAGCCACATAACATTTATGTTAAACGCGCACTTTACTATTTTGAATTTGCCGCGCAGGCTGATGAAAATCACAAGGCGGAAATTTTATTGAACATTGCAGAATGTAAAAAAGAAATTTTAGACTACGCAGGAGCTTATGACGCAATTTGTAAAGCAGGAAGTACAATTTACAGCCGCAATATTTCCGATTTCTCAAATGAATTTTTGTCACGTTATCATAAAACTCAAGCAACTCTGGATTTATATAACGGAAATTATTCAAGTGCCATTGACAATTACAAAAAGGCAAAATTTGACGAGAAATGCCGCCTTACAAGTGCCGCGCTTTCTTGTTTGAAATTTACAAATGTTTCAAGCGAAGAAGAGGCGGCGGAGCATTTCAAATATCAGCAGTTATTTGAAAATATTCAGCAATACACTGAATTTGCCAAGCCGGAAGGCAAAATTAAAATCGGTTACATTTCTGCTGATTTTAACCAAAGCGCGCATTTCAGCTTTTCATACGGTCTTATTGCGTCACATAATCGAAATAAATTTGAAATTACCTGCTACAGCTTAAACGACACGGAAAATCATTTTACAAATCTTTACAAAAATGTTGTCGATAAATTTATTGACGTAAAGGGATTAAGTTATGCAGAAATTGCCGAAAAAATTCACAATGACAAAATTAATGTGCTGATAGATTTTTCGGGACACGACACGGGAATTGTTTTGCCGGTCTTTGCTTACAAACCTGCGCCTGTTCAAGTCAGCGGTATCGGCTACATGTCCACTACAGGATTAAAGGCAATGGATTATTTTATTACTGATGAAATTTCAGATCCTAAAGGCGAACATGAAAAATATTTCACGGAAGAATTTATATATTTGCCGTGCCAAATTTGTTATGCAATGCGTGAAGACGTGCCGGTTTCTCAAGGTGCGCCGCTTAAGAAAAATAATTATCCTACTTTCGGCACCATTTGCGACTATCGGGAAATTAACGACGATATGTTAAATATCTGGAAAAATATTTTGGACAGAGTGCCGAACGCCAATTTGATTATGTATGCATCGGAATTTGTCAGCGATTCAATGATTGATACAGCTTATACACGAATGAAAAATATCGGCTTTAATATGGATCGTGTTTCATTCCGCCCAATTATCGGCGATTATATGCCGGCACTTTTGAATATTGACGTAATGTTAGATTCTTATCCGAGTGTCGGAAACAGTAAAACTTTGGATTCGCTTTATATGGGCGTTCCTGTTGTAACTTTTTACGGTGAACGCAGAAATACGCGCCTCGGCTTGAGCCTTTTAAAACAATTTGGATTGGAAGGGCTTGCAGTGTCGATTGATAAACCGCAAGATTATATTGAACGAGCTGTCGGTCTTGTAAACGATATTGAAACTTTGGACGTTCTGCATAAAAATCTGCGTAATATGTTGAAAAAGCCTTTGAGTATTCGCACACGTCCATACGCTAATGCACTTGAAGAAATTTTGGTAAATAAACTTAACAACCGTTGGTAAAAATCTCAACAAAATAAAAAAACGCGCTGTAAGCAAAATTTTGCGGCTTGTGGCGCGTTTTAAATTTTAGCGTTTCTTTTTCACGCAAATCTAGATGTTCAGATTGTCAGATTATCAGATTGTCAGTTAATGAGGGGCTGTTGGTAAAATGCAACACGGCGGTCACGGACGACCGCCGCCGCAACTAAAGAGCACGCTTTAACCGCGCAGGAGCAGCAAAGAAAAAGTACATTTAATATAAAAAAAATATCAGCAACTATTAAAATTTTAATTTGAAAACAGAAAAATTCTACACGACCTAAAACAAAAAACGCGCTGTAAGCCAAATTTGCGGCTTGTGGCGCGTTTTAAATTTCAGCGTTTCTTTTTTTTCACGTCGAGCAAATTAATTGTGTCGTCAATGAATTTCACTGCAACTTTTTCTGAAAGAATTGCAGACGGTTCATTTTTTGCAATTTCTTCGCGCAGTGATTTTAATTTTGGATCTAATTTTTTATTCTGCAGAGACTGCAACGCCAATCTGTCAGCCTGTGCAATTCGTTTGAATTGTTCAAGTTGCGGCTTGCACTCTTTCAAATATGGAGCTGATAAATTTTCTAAAAGAATATCTGCGGCTTTTTCCATATTGTCAATTTGTCTCAAAAGTTCATCGGCACTTAAAAGCGTACGCCCTGCACGCGCTGAAGAAATTACATTGTGCGCCGCCGCCTCAAATTCCGGCGAATCTTCTGCGCCGCATTTCGCCCAACTGTTTTCCATATGGCGGGAATGACTTGCAAAAATTTTCATTGCGTCGGCAACTCTGCCATATTGAATATCTATGGCGTGATTCCAAGAATTTTCAGCGTTGTAATTATTCGGCGCGTTGGCGTAATCTGCGCCGGTTGCAAGGGCGATTTTCGACATTAAAGCCTGTCCCATCGGATTAAAGAAAATTGCAGGAACATTTGAAGTCGGCAATTTCTCAACCGCGCCCAATGCAAGTTTGGCGTTACGGTTGCCCTTAGGATTCATCGGATAATCATTTACAGGGTAATTCCACCAAATGCCTAAATCACGCCCGTAAATTTTATTTGCGGCTTGAAAATCTTCATCTGTAATGCCGTCACAAACAACGCCGTTGCCGGTGTACAGCACAATTATTTTTTTGTTGAGATTTTTGGAAAAATCTTCAGTATAATCTTTAATTTTGCCGTGCCCGTTCAGCATGTCGAAACGATAATATTCAGTCGGTACGGTTATCAAATTTTCAACGTCTTTGAAACGTTCGGTAAGTTTTGCTTGCAATTTGTTCAAAAATTCGGCTTGCTTTTTGCCGTCTTCGTGATGCTTGCCGTTTTTGTCTTTCAAATCGTCAAAGAAAATGGCGAAATTGCGGACGCCGATATTATAAACCGCGTCAATTTTTCTAAGCAATAATTTAAAATCTTCGTTGCCTTCATTGCCGCTGTAATGCAAATCCTTACCGGGCGAAATTGCGAAAATAAATCTTACGCCGTTTTGTTTCGCAATGGCAACCAAATTTTTAAGCTCGTGCATTTTCTCGGTAGGATATGGAACGCGCCATTTATCCCTGTGGTAAGGATCATCTTTCGGCGCGTAAATGTAGGCGTTCAAATTGTGATTGCGGCAGAAATTCATCATATCTGTGCGCGTTTCAAAATTCCACGTTTCGCCATAAAAGCCTTCAACAATTCCGCGCAACGGTACGGGAGCCGCAAAACTTGTACTTGAAAATAACATCAGTGAAAAAACGATAGGGGCTAACTTTTTCATTTTTTACTCTCCTGATATTGGCGGAAATTTTTCAAAATACAAATAGGACGCTTTTCAGAGGCATTACCGAAAGGATTATCAATCAGCAAATCGCTTGCAAGTTGCGCGTTCATTCCTTCAGTTGCGCCGACAATTCTGGAGCGTTTCAAGTCGTTTACATCGGCAATCATTGCGCCGAAACAGCCGAGACGCGCTTTAATTGCGGCAACAACTTTTTCAGGTTCTTCAGGTCCATAAACAACAGTTTTATCGAACGGCGGCATATCGCCTGTAACGTCGTCGATTAACGCGGCTTGACGCCCGCCCCATTTATAAAAAAGTCCCGGCATACCGACAACTTTACCTAAAAAACCTGCGAAAAGTGCGAAGGCAACGCGCCAATCGCCCTCTTTACGCATTAAAGCCTGCATACCGTGCGGAGTTGCCAAACTGCCGTAATCCGGAATGAATCTGCAACAGAAACGCGCAAGGCAGGTAATTTCCATTTCATCAGGGCGAACAACATTGCCTTGAGTAATTGCGACAACACTTTCTGCGACGGTTATAACGTCATTTTCTGTAATTTGATCTTTCGTGTATTTTTCAATCACGTCAACAATATCATCTTTTGGCGTGAGAATTCTCGTTGTAATCGGAATAATTTTAACTTCCATAAAAATCTCCCTTCAAATTATAGTGCGGTAGTTTGGTAGTGTGATAGTGTAGTAGTGTGATAGTTTTGTAGTGGAGTAGTAAAAAAGCTGACTAAGAGCGGTAAAGTAGGTGCGCGCAAGGACGCGCGCTCACACGGCGCGGCTTATGAGCATGCCTTGCTACGCAAGCCACGCAAGGTCACGTGATGTGACCGCACTTGCGCCGCAAAAAAGCCCTTTCTTTTGTTACTTTCAAATGCGACGAGTAGGAGCATTTGCTTTTGGGCTAGCAAAGAAAAGTAAGTCCGGTATAAAAAATATTAACCAATCAAGATTTTACCAACAACCACTAAGAAAAATTTTAATCTTTAATAAGCGTAACACCGGTTAATTTCGTCAATTCTTCAGCAGTCAAAATAATTCTGGCAATCGACCAATGCATTGGCGTTCTTCCTACTTCACGGTAAACAATTTCAATCGGAAAATCTACCATATGACTTAAAGCCTCTTCAAGCGTCATACCTTTTCGCGCAGTCAAAGTAACAGTTGCAACAATATTGACGCCTTCCTGATGTTCGATAACCAACGCTTCAAAATAATCATCTTCACGCGGTTTGCCTTCGCGTTCAACTTTGCCGCGTACTGCAATTCCGTCATATTGTTCAAACGGCAACAGCGGGTGACAAATTGCGTCAACAAGCATTGCCGATTGTTTGCCCGCGTTAAAAAATTCTATCGTAGTTGAAAGTGTAACTGATTTTTCGTCGCGTGATTCAATTTTAAAAGGCGTCCGCGTTTGCAATTTCGGTACAACCTTTTCTTTGCCGCGCTTTTTGATAAATGCAAAAATACCGAGACAAAATAACACTGCCGCGCCTAAAATCCCTTCAAGAATTACCATTGATAAAAATTCCCTCCCAAAACTTGCTTAACTTGTAATCGTAGTTTAAAATACGATTTATTATTTTAACGTTTAAATTTGAAATTGTAAAGGAAATTAAAATGAGCGAAAATCTAAAAAATATTTTGGTAGTAAAACTGTCAGCAATCGGTGATGTAATTCACGCTCTGCCGGTAAGCTACGCAATCAAAGAAACTTTTCCCGATTCAAAATTAACGTGGGTAGTTGAGCCGCCCGCCTACGATTTATTGAAAATGAATCCTTACATTGACAAAATTATCGTTTTCCACAAAAAAGAATTTAAAACTTTGAAAGGGCTTGCAAGAAATTTTTTCCCGTTCAAAAAAGAAATTCAAGCCGAAAATTACGACGCGGTTTTAGATTTACAGGGACTTTTTAAATCTGCGGCAATAGCTTTTTTCGCACAGTCAAATATTAAACTCGGTATTTGCAATATGCGGGAACTCAGCAACAAAATTTCAAAGCCGGTAATTGGCGAACACGCGCAAGGGCATATCGTCGAAAGATATTTGGACACGGCGCGGGCGATTGGTTGCCGCGTCGATAAAGTTGTTTTTCCAATTAAAATTTCGCCTGAAGAAAGTTTGAAAGCTATTGAAATTATGACGCATGCGGGACTTTATGAAACAAATCCCTACATAGTTTTTGCAATCGGCGCAAATTGGTCCAACAAACGTTGGCGCACAGATTTTTTTGCTGAACTCGGCGACTGGATTTACAATTTAAATATGGTTCCCGTGATAATAGGCGGCGGCGATTTAGACGAAAACCGCGCCGAAGAAATTATTTCACAGATGAAAATTCCGCCAATAAATCTTGTAAATAAAACAAATTTAATTCAACTTGCCTATGTCATAAAAAAAGCGCGCCTTGTAATCGGCGGCGATACAGGTCCCGTACATTTGGCGGCAGGTTTAGGCGTTCGTACTCTTATGCTTATGGGACCTACCGACGCAAACAGAAATGGTGCTTACGGACAAATTGAAAATTCTATTGAAGTTGACAGAGATTGTAAAGGTTGTTGGAAACGCGCTTGTCCCAAAAATGAAGACTGCCTTGAAAAAATTTCTGTGCAAATTATAAAAGATAAAATTTTGGCTATGCAGTTGTAGTGCGGTAGTTTGGTAGTGGTGTAGTTTGGTAGTGTGGTAGTTTTTACTATCTCACTATCCAACTATCCCACTATCCAACTACTTTTGCTTCGGAAAAAAGAAAGTACATTTAAAAATATAAAAATTTTACCAACAGTCTATAGAAATATTTTAAAATCTAGTTTAATAACACGCCCTAAATACAAAAATTTTTTACTCAGCCACTTTTTCAATTACAAAGAAAGTTGCATTGATTTTTGCATATAAAAATCCCGTCGCGTCCAAAATTCCACATTCGCAAATCATTATCTGATTGCCGTCGTGCAAAATTTTGGCGTCAGTAAAAATCCGCGTGCCAATTTTAACCGCGTGCATAAATTCAGTTGTCATTGAAACAGTGACAACTTTTTTGTTTCTGCAGTAACACGCCGCGCCCATCGCAGTATCCGCCATTGTCGTTATAACGCCGCCATGCAAAATATCATAGCAGTTGGAATGTTGGCTTTTAACTTCCAATTCAAGACGAACGCCGCCATTTTCCATAGGTACAATATCCGCGTTCAAAAAATCGCAAATTGTGTTGTCGTGACAAAATTGTATAACTTTTTCTTGTGTCAATTTATTCCCCGCCATTCAATCAAAAAATCCGTCAAAAAAATTGTCTATAACATCATCAAGCATATCGCCCGCAACGTCAGCAGATTCGCCGATAACGTCGCCTGCAATATCATCAATAACTTCGCCTTCAATATCGCTTGAAACTTCAGCAGAGTTTTCAATAACTTCCTGCGCGGCTTCAGTTTCTGCAACGGAAACTGCGGAAAATACAAAATCTGTCGCCGCGTTTGCAGTGTCGCTTTTGTCGGAATTATTTTCTTCCTCGTTATTCCTTGCGTTAGGGTCTAAATTTTCATTCATTGAAATTGCTCCCTTGAAAAATTTTTTGTAGATTATAACACTTGCGCACCACACTTTGTAGTGTGGTAGTTCGGTAGTGGTTAGTTGGTATGATCTGTTGGAAAAGTACAAAAACTGTGCAAATAACAGGAACCCGGCGCACACGGACGTGCGCCGCCGCCATTGATTCAGGACTGAATTTCTGGCGGAAAAAACGCCCTTTCTTTTTGGTACTTTTTCAGCTAAAGAGCACGCTTGCTACGCAACCGCGCAGGGCGAGCAAAGAAAAAGTACATTTAAAAATAAAAAAATTTAATAACCATTATAAAATGGAGTTTACCAACAAGCCATATAAAAAAACTTGGAAAATTTTTTGTAGATTATAACACCTGCGCGAAGTTGTCAAATTAAAAAAGCCCGAACTTTCGTCCGAGCCTTGAAATTTTTAATTCGTTAATCGTATAAATTTTTTTCCGCGTTGAGTCTGAAAAAAAATTCTTTTTGCAAAACCGCTTTTATTTCATCGTCGTCTTCATCAATAATCGCTTGAACCAATTCGGCATCAGTCATTATTTTAGCTTTTTTAAATATTTTTTGTAATTGCAAATCAGCCTGTTCATCAAGTTCATTGAAAAGATCTTTTAAAGTTCTGTTAAAAATCCAACAAAACGCCAAAATTATAATTAGAGTGCTTGCCGAGAGGATTAACGAATTAGTGAATAGATATACTGCCGATGCTGTAAAAATTGCAATTAATAATTGTAACATTTTAATCCCCCCGCTAATCAAATTTAATAATTTTCATACATAATTATATTATTATACTACCCCCCCCCCTGTCAAATTGCGTATATACTTTTAAAGATTGATAAATTTATTTCAAAAATTTTACAGGAAGAAAAATTTTAGCGTCGAAATTTAAACTGATTAATATTTAGGAGGAATTTTTTTTGAATGTATTTGAAACCGAAGTTGGAGGAAGAAAATTAGTTGTTGAACAAGGAAAAATGGCAAAACAAGCCAACGGCGCAGTTTTGGTGCGTTACGGCGATACCGCAGTTTTAGTGGCTGTAACTTCATCAGCAAAACCGCGTGACGGCGTTGACTTTTTCCCGCTCACTGTTGACTATGAAGAAAAAATGTATTCGTCGGGCAAAATCCCGGGCAGTTTCTTAAAACGTGAAGGCAGACCGCAAACAAGCGGAATTTTACGCAGTCGCTTAATTGACAGACCAATTCGCCCGCTCTTTCCTGACGGTTTTAGAAATGACGTGCAAGTTACGGCAACCGTAATTTGTTACGACGCCGATAACGCGCCTGAAATTGCCGCAATGCTCGGCGCGTCCTGTGCAATTTGCATTTCTGATATTCCTTTCAACGGACCAATAGCCGGCGTGCGTGTCGGCAGAATCGACGGCGAATTTATCATTAATCCGACGCAGGAACAAATGGAAAAAACCGAATTGGATTTAATGGTTGCAGGTTCAGCCGATGCGGTTATGATGGTTGAGGCGGGAGCGAAAGAATTGCCTGAAGAAGTTGTACTTGAGGCGATTTTATACGGGCACGAAGAAATTAAAAAACTCGTAGCTTTCCAAAATGAAATCGTCGCCGCAGTCGGCAAAGAAAAAGGCGATTATCCTTTATTCCACCCGAACGAAGAAATTGAAGCGGCTGTCAGAGAAATTGCGCCCGCAAAAATCGACGCGGCTGTAAGAAATCCCGATAAATTGGCGCGTGATGCCGCAGTTGACGCGGTACAGGAAGAAATTACCGCCGAATTGTTGGAAAAATTCCCCGCTGAAGAATATCCTGACGCAGAAAAAGAAATCGGCGAAATTTTTTACAAAGTCAAAAAAGACGTTGTACGCCATATGATAACGCATGAAAAAATTCGCCCTGACGGCAGGGAACTTGAAGAAGTGCGCCCAATTTCCTGCGAAGTCGGCTTATTCGCACGTACTCACGGCAGCGGACTTTTCACACGCGGACAAACTCAAGTTTTGACAATTACAACTTTGGGAAGTATCGGCGATGAACAAATTGTTGACGGCTTAGATCCCGAATACACAAAACATTATATGCACCATTATAATTTCCCGGGCTTTTCAGTCGGTGAAGCGCGTCCTTCACGCAGTCCCGGACGCCGTGAAATTGGACATGGCGCACTTGCCGAACGCGCACTTGAGCCGATGATTCCGCCTATTGAAGAATTTCCCTACACTATCCGCCTTGTTTCTGAAGTTTTGGAAAGTAACGGCTCCAGTTCAATGGGCAGTGTTTGCGGCAGTACTTTGAGTTTGATGAACGCGGGCGTTAAAATTAAAAGACCTGTCAGCGGCGTTGCAATGGGATTGGTTAAAGACGGCGACAAGCATACAATTTTAACTGATATTCAAGGCATGGAAGACGCGCTCGGCGATATGGATTTTAAAGTTGCAGGTACAACCGAAGGCGTTACCGCCATTCAAATGGATATTAAAATTGCCGGCATTACTCGTGAAATTTTATCAGACGCCCTCGCGCAGGCTAAACGCGGCAGAAGTTTTATTCTCGGTAAAATGCTTGAATGTATCAGCGAACCTGCGGCGGAACTTTCGCCATATGCTCCGCGTGTCATGACTATCAAAATTCCTGTCGATAAAATTCGTGAAGTTATCGGCACGGGCGGCAAAATGGTCAACAAGATTATCGAAGAAACAGGCGTTACGGTTGACATTGAAGACGACGGCAGTATTTTTGTCACTTCGCAAGATGTGGACGGCATTAAACGCGCTATCAAGATGATTGAAGATGTTATTCACGATTTTGAAATTGGCGAAGTTTACGAAAATTGCCCCGTCACAAGAATTGAAAGTTTCGGCGCGTTCGTGGAACTTTTGCCCGGTCGTGAAGGTCTTTGCCACATTTCGCAACTTGCAATTAATCGCATTGAAAAAGTTGAAGACGTTATAAAAGTCGGCGACACTTTAACGGTTAAAGTTATTGAAATTGACGATCGCGGCAAAATTAATGTCAGTCACAAGGCAACTTTAATTTCAGGTGATTCAACTCGTCCCGCGCCCAGAACTTTTGACAGAAGACCGCCGGAAAAAGATTCTTTCGATAAAAAACCTGCCGATAAAAAATTTACAGACAGAAAATTTTCTGACAGAAAACCTTTTGACAGAAATTCCCGTGACAAATACGGCAACCGCAATCGCAGAAGGGATTGATTCGCATTGAAAATTTTTTGTACTTTACTGCTGATGATTTTGATGATTACAACTTCGACAGGTTGCGCCGCCAATAATCGCGCCGTTAAGGTTTCAAATAACCTTTCAAAAAACGTAAACAATTTCAGTTGGAATTACTACAGAAATCTCGATAAGGACAAAAATATTTTCTATTCGCCGTACAGTATCGCCGCCGCGTTTGCAATCGTGGCGAACGGTACAACAGGACAAACTCAAAAAGAAATTTTAGCCGCGCTCAATGCAAAATCAGTTGAAAATTTGAACGACGAATTTGAAAATTTTCGTAAGTTCAGAGAAAAAAATTACGGCGACGGCACAATTTTAAATTCATCAGATTTAATCTTAGTCAATAAAAATTTTATCGGCAAGGGAATTGATTCAAAGTTTCAAAAAATCGTCAAGAATGTTTATAAATCTGAAATAGATTCGGCAGATTTTAGCGGCAAACTTGACGCCGAAAAGGAACGCATTAAAAATTGGGTTGCCAAAAGTACAAACAATTTTATTCCGAATTACGAGGCGGCAATAGATCCCGAAACGATTGTAGATATTTTGGACGTGATTTATTTCAAAGGCAAATGGGAAATGCCCTTTGATACAAATAAAACGTGGAAGTCTACTTTTACGAACAAGGACGGCACAAAATGCAAAGTTCAAATGATGTCCAAAACTTTTAAAGACTCAATCGCTTATTACGCCGACGAAAAATATATTGGCGTGGTAATGCCGTATCAAAAAAATTTGGCGGCAATGTATGTAATTTTGCCGCTTGATGAAAATAATTTGAACGTTGCCGAAAGTTGGGACGCTGAAGAAAATTCCTACAAAGAAAATTTTTTGGCAAATTTGAAATCGGCGTATATTTACGACGGCAAAGTTGAGGTTTTCATTCCGAAATTTGAATTGGATATAAAAGCAAATTTGAATGACGATTTACAGGCAATGGGAATCCGCCGCGCTTTTACCGACAATGCCGAAATTTCTAACATTGTCAAGAAAATGAAATTGAAAATCAGCAACGCAATTCATCAGGCAAAAGTGAAAGTTGATGAATCCGGCACGGAAGCCGCCGCAGTTACCGAAATTACAATGACGAAGGCGACAGCTATACCGAATCCGCCGAAAACAATTTATTTCCGCGCCGACAGACCATTTTTATTTGTGATTCGTGACGTGCAATCGGAAATTGATTTATTTACCGGCGTTGTAAATTCATTGAAATAAATTTTACAGATAAAATTTAAACCGCTGAAAATTTCGGCGGCTTTTTTTATTTATTGAAATGTTGTACAATGTAAAAAAATTTTGGAAGTGTTAAAAATGAATGTCAAAAATAAATTTAAGCTCGTTTCAAACAAATATAATTCTCTCGCCAAAACTTCAAATAATTCGCCAAACGATGAGACACTTGCCGCAATGACAGAGGCAAAAGATATTGCTTGCGGAAAAATCCCTGCGAAAAGTTTTTCAAACGTTGAAGAATTGATGAAGGACTTATTAGACGATGCTGAAGATTAAAAGAACAACGCAATTTAAGCGGGATTTTAAAAAAATATTGCGGCAAGGATACGATATATCTAAATTAGCTGAAATCATTGAGAAATTGGCAAATAATGAAAAATTGCCCGCAAAGTACCGCGATCACGAATTAAAAGGAGATTGGATTAATTTTCGTAAATGTCATATAAATCCGGATTGGATTCTGATTTATTGCAAAAATGAACAGGAACTAATATTGACTTTAACTCGTACAGGAAGTCACAGCGATTTGTTTTAATTTTCACTGAAGGAAGGCGATTATCAAATTGACGACTAAAAAAATTGAACTGCGAAATTTTGAAGAGACACGCGCCATTTTGGGCGAACGTGATGAATTTTTACAGTTGCTGTATGAAAAATTTAACTGCCGAATCATCAGCAGAGGGAATTTTATTGAACTTTACGGCAACGATTTGGAAGTTGAACACGCGGCGCAGGTTATTAAGGAACTGAAAAAGTTGCACCGCGCAGGAAATATTATCACAATGAATGACGTTGCGGCGGCTGTCAAACTTGTAAAAGACAATCGCGCAGATGATTTACAAAAACTTTTCGGCGAAACAGTAATTGTAACGGCGAAAGGCGCGCACATTCACGCCAAAAGTATCGGGCAACAAAATTATATCGAAGCAATGAAAAATCACGTTATAACTTTTGGAATCGGTTCAGCCGGTACAGGGAAAACATTTTTGGCGGTAGCAATGGCGGCGTATTAT
>CAJOGS010000036.1 GCA_905234045.1 uncultured Selenomonadaceae bacterium
CTTTGTTGGTAATTGTGTCTGCCAGATATCCGGTCTGGATGGTTACGTTACTGCCGTCTTCTTCGTTGAAAATTAAATCCTTGCCGGAGCCGCCAACGATTGAAACATTTGCGCCGCTGTTGGTGATTGTATCTTCCGCAGAACTGCCTACGAGTGTTGAATCATTACCGGTATTATCAATATGGTTTTCAACAGCTGCCGACAAGTCAATTAATGTTTTAGTTGCTGTGTTGGAAACATATTTTATACCGCCTGCGGCTTTAATTACATATTCATCAGTTTCATTAGTAAATGTATCAGCCTCTACTGTTGATTCTACTTTTGCAATGGTGTGAATCTTTTCTACTACTTCAGACTGCTGAGGATTGTCATTCAATTTATAATGAATTGTTTGACCGACTCTAAGACCGATAAGAGTAATTGAACCGTTATCACCGATAGACATTTTTACATCTTTATGATTAGGATCATCAACCCACTTATTATCTACAAACTTTTTGGTATTTGAATATATAAATTTTACATCATCAAGACCGGCATATTTGATTTCAATAACATCATTGTCGCCAAAGTCATAGATAACGTCTTTGCCGTGACCTTTGTTGTATTGGTAAACATGTGCATTTGAAGAATCTTCATCGCCTTGTCTGTTGCCCCAGATAGTATCATCGCCCGCACCTGCTATGATTGTATTTCTTGTTGCAAGGCTGTCAAAGTCTGCCAAACCTCCAACAGTAGGCAGAGCCTCAAATACTTGTTTTCCTTCTGAATCGAAACTGTACGCCTTGTTGAGATAGATAACGTCTGCTCCAACGCCGCCGTTAATTGAAACCTTGTCAGCTTCGTTGAAAATGTGGTCAGCATAATTACCGGAACTAATGACTACATTGACGGCGTCTTCGTGGTTATAGACACTGTCATTGGCATTTGCAGCACCTTCAATTTGGATATTTTGTGTATAGTTTTGGAAAATTTTATTATTTGCTTTAAGAACTTGTTTGTCTTCAATAGCAACCGGAACAACTGTAGAATCTCCGATGTAAATTTTAAAGTTGTCTTGACTTGTAAGGAATTCAAAATCATCAGGATCTTTTGAATTTTCTGCGGCGGTAGATTTCTTTCTTCCCTTAAGTGTTAAAGTTGATTTATCAGGATCATCAAGATAAATAACCAAGCCGTTGGCAGTTGCCTTTACTGAAGCATTGCCGCTGGCATTTGTATTTACAATGTTACCGTCAACAATAAGAGTATCGTTTGCACTGAAACCGTAGATAGTGTCGTTGCCGTCACCTGATTTGTATCGGTAAACATTGCCTTGACCGTTGCCAAAGATAATATCGTTGCCTACACCGGCATTAACAGTAGTATTTGATACATTTGTACCGAGTGAAATTACGTCGTGTCCTGTACCGGCGTCAATAGAGGAATCGCTGCTGTTATCAATGTTAATGGTATCGTGGAAAGATTCGGCATAAACTGTAAGATAATCACCCTCAACAGTAATGCTGTCGTTGCCTGAACCACTCTTAATTAAAGCATTGTTGCCTGTGCTGTAGATAGTGTCGGCATAATTTCCCTCGGCACCTAAGATAGTGAAGTCTTCTCCGCCGTCATTAGTTAACGCAGAAACTATAGAACTACTTCCTTTAATAAGGTGAGGTACTTTAAGTTCAATGGTTTTTAAAGTTGAACCGTCTGCCAATGCTGTTTCAACAGTAGCAGGTTTGTCTGCTTCATCTAAACTACCTATATAATTTAAAATATCGCCGGCAAGAAGAATAGTTTTGTCGTCTCCTGCTTTGACGTCATCAAAAATAATTTTTGCACCGCCGTAAAGATTGATGGCAAAAGTCTTTCCGTCATTGCCAATCATATCAATAGAATATGCTTGAGTTGGTCTGTTTTTAAAGCCGTCAATTACAAGAATATCGCCGTTTTGCCAGTTTTTAATGGTGTCGTTGCCGTCGCCGTAGTAATATTTGATAACGTGATTGTCGTTTGCGCCGAGATTTATTGAATCTGCGCCCTTGCCGCCGTAAACTGTAACATATTCACTTTCGTCAGAGACTGTTATTGCATCGTTACCTGTGCCGCCGTCTACAGAAACGTAACTACTGTTAATTTTAATCTGATTGGCTACCGTGTCGCCCAATACTATAACATCTTCAGTGGTAATGGTGTCAACGACGGTAGTATCAGTAGTCGTAAGTTTTATAATACGCGGAATTTTGTAATCTTTAACTTCACCATCGCCGATTTGTAATTTGAATGATCTTGCTGTTCCGTCGTCGCCTTGGTCAGTACCGTTTTCGTTAATGCCGCCTAATTTTGAATAAGCTGAACCCTTAACACCCATGAGTCTAATTTTAGTGCTCCAGTCATCAAGTGTAAGCACAAAATAACCTTCAGAATCAAATGCGGCAGATGCAATCGAAGTAGCTGTAGGACCTGTCTCGGAACCTTCGATAAAGATAATATCTTCTTCGCAAATACCGTTAATGGTGTTAATGCCTTGCCCTTTCTTGACAACAAATACACGCGGTTCAGTTGATTTTGCTTTCGGCAAATTAATTACATCGTCGCCGTTACCCGGAGCGATTGTAATGCCTGTTGAGTTGGCAGATTCTACGGTAATAGTGTCATTGCCGTTGTTTGCGTTAATATAAATATCGTTAACATCGCTGTTTATGGTAATTGAATCATTTCCGCCCAACGCATTATATATGTAACCGCTAAGGGCGCCGCCAATTACTGAAGTGTCAGCACTGGCTTTGCCGAAAGCATATTTTTTGCCTTCAAAATTAACACTTTTATCGGTGTAATTAGCAGTGCTGTTATCTGCTCTTTGAACAATATTAACTTTACCGATAAGGTCAAAGTCAATGTTTTTGATAAGGATATTGCCCGCGTCGCTGCCATCATCCTTTTTTACAACAATTCTGAGACCTGCAGCCCCTATTAATGAAGATATACTGGAACCGCCGGTAATTGCAAGTGTGTCGTTTGCATTGAAACCTTCAATAGTATCGGAACCGTCTTCAAGAGCGTTAAATTCAAACCAGTTTTTACCGCCGTTGTTTGGATTTTTGATATAATCGTTACCTGCACCGCCGATAATTGTATTTTTTTCAGTTTTAGTATCGAGATTGATAGTATCGTTGCCCGCGCCCGCGTTAATTGAAACTCCTACCTCGTCACTTTGAATTTTGTCATTGCCCTCTTGGGCGTCAATTACATAGTCAGTACCTTTATCGGGAACAACAAGAGAATCATCAGCACTTGTACCGATAAGCTCTTTGGGAACGATTGCTTTATCTGGGTCTGTAATCAAAGCACCGTCGACTGAAATGTTAACATGAGTACCGCCTAAAATTTTTCCATAAGAATTAACTTTATTTGCATAAAGCTTTTCATAGTTAACTTTTGCAGTGTAATAAGCGTTTCTTGCATCGTCATAATCCTTTTTGGCCTCTATTTTAGCAGTTGTATCAAGCGGATCAGTCGTTTCGTAAGTATTTTTAGCAGTATTCATTGCGGTTTTTAATGCGTCAAGGTTTTCTTTAGCAGTCTTAGCCGATTCAGAAGGCTCAAATTCGCCCTTAAGAATAATTTTGGTAGATTTATCGTTACCGTTGCCGTTAGCGATATAAATTTCGTAGCCATTAGAGGTGACAGCTGTTGTAATTTGGTCCGCTGTAACATTACCGGCAATTTGAATTGTATCTTGAGCCTTGAAATTTGCTATATAGTTTGTGCCTTCGTTAGGTTTGAAAACAAAAATGTTAGCCGAGCCGTTATTGTAGATATAGTCAGTACCTGCACCCGCAATGACGGTATTGCCTTTGGATTGTTCGTCAATGAAAATTATGTCATTACCTAAACCTGCGTCGATTGAAACTTTGTTGCCGCCGGTATGAATCGTATCCTTACCTGCACCGGCATCAATGGTAGAATAATCTCCTGTATTGAGAATTTCGTCATTACCTGCATCTGCGTTGATATAAAAACTGTTTTTATAGTTTGTTAAGTTGGCAATTTTGTCGCCACTTTTTGTACCGAGTATTTCTTTTGGCGGAGATACAGATTGAATTGTGTCAGAGGTGCCGTCAGCTGACTTTTCAATAAGCGTGAATCTTCTGCTGTTGTAGGGGTCATATTCAGGATCGGCTGTATTAATTTTTACGTAATCTTTAAGTGTGATTGTGGCACTAACGGAAGTCTCACCTGTTTTGGCAATATTGATAACTAAATCATTTGTATTGGCTTTTACTGAACTTCCGATATATTTAGAAGTTTCATCTATTACAATCGTGTCTCTGTCGCTGAAGAAATAAATTGTATCTTTGCCGTCGTTAGCACCAAAATTATAAACGTGTCCATATTGTCGATTTGCTTTGGCGTAACTGGTACCTATTTTTGTAGCATATACAGTATTAGCACTGCTTGACGCAATAGTAACGTATTCATTGTAAATTTGATCACTACCTTCGCCGCCGTCGATTGTAATGTCTTTTCCATAGCCGCCGCCTTCTGCGGTTTGAATGGTAATTTTATCAGCACCTTCGCCGCCGTAAACTGCAACAGATGATGCACCTTGAACGTTAATGTTGTCGGCACCTTTCAGTGCGTAAACATTAAACTCGTTTGCTTTGACGGTAATATTATCGCCACTCGTCGTATCATCTTTACCAATTATGTTTTTGGGAAGGATATAAGCTGTATTGGCATCATTTTTTGCTAAATTTCCGGTGAGATAAGTATTCTGTAAAGAAATATTTGCTGTATTTGCTATTGCATTTCCTTCGCCGTCAACAAGGTAAAGAAATTGTCCGCCGTCGAAGTAACCTTCGTTAAGTTGAATGTTTATCTTTGAAGTGCCGACATTTAAAATGAAGTATTTACCATCTGTAGAATATTTGGCGGTAATTGCATTAGCTGTAGTATAATCAGAAATTTTGATAGTATCGCTTGCATTAAAGCCGAGAATAGTATCGTTTCCTGAAGTTGTACTAAATTCGTAAACGTGACTTGCTCTAGTGACATCTTTTATATCAGCGGTTGCGTTAATCTGGTCATCACCTGCGCCGCCGACAACTGTAACAGTATTTGCCGCTACTATGACATTGGTACCTACATTTGTACCGTCTTTAAGTACAATAACATCATTACCGTCACCTGCATTGACTGAGACAGCCGACGCTGTGACAGTGAATTTATCGCCATTGTCTCCCAATGCTATTTTATAGCCTTCGTAAATATCATTGCCAAATTCTTTTCCTTGTGTAGTCACGGAAGTCAATGAAACAAGTTTGGGAATTGCAAAGTGAGCGGCAACGTAACCCGCTTCACCGTCAGTCCCAGAGGCTTCGACCCAACATTTAACAAAATCTGTCGGATCTGTCGGATCTGTCGAAGGCGAAGTAAAACTACTTTGATTCAAAGGTTGAGCGGTACCACTGCCGTCTTTTTTATAGATTTTGAGTGCAGTACCGCCGAGAAGTTTGCCTGTCTCTGCCTTTATACAAATGCTGTTAGTAGTTTTATCATTTTTATTTAAATAGATATAGAAATTTCCTTCAGCGTCAACAGAAAAAGCCATGTTAGCGGGAACTACGCCGTTGTCCAAAACGATTGAATCATTGGCGTTGTAACCGACAATAGTATCTGCGCCGTCATTTGCACCAAATTCGTAAACGTGTGCGCCTTTACTACTTTCAACTGTATCGGCACTAACGTCGATAAGGTCATCGCCCGCGCCGCCACGAATTGAAACGCCTGTTGTTACTGCAGGCGTTGCACCTTCTTTGGCTTTAATTGAGATAACGTCGTCGCCTTCGTCGCCGCTGATTGAAACTTTGTCGCCCGCGTTGGTGATAGTGTCGTCGCCTTCGCCGCCGTCAATCGTCCAAAAAGAACTACTGGTACCTTCGTGTATGCCGGTTCCGCTATTGTCAATAGTGTTGTTTTCTTCATCGCCCTGCATCATTTGTATAGCTTTTAATGTAACGGGGGGAGGACCAGTAGGATCAGATTTTTTTTGTACCTTGATGTCGGTAGCGGTAGATACGCCTTTTAAATAAACATAGCCGTCACCATTTTTAATGATAAGCGCGTTGCCGTCCTGAGACATTACAGTATCTGTATTATTCCAGTCCGGATTGTCAATAAGAATAGTACTTTCGGCGTTATAACCTTCAATGGTGTCTTTACCGTCGCCCGCCTTGTGAACAAATGTATTGGCACCTGCGCCGCCTGCAATCGTGATATAGTCGTTACCTGCGCCGCCGTCAATCGTAAGACCTGCAACATTTGCGCCGACAGTAATAGAATCATCGCCGCCGCCGGCGTCAACGGATGCGCCACTGTTCAATGATACTGTTGTTGATGCGGTTCCATCATAAATAGAACGATATTCCGCTTTAATTGGGGGCTCATCCGTAGCATCATTTTTGGTAATGCTGATAGTGTCCAGTCCTTCTGAAGTGAAAAGTTCACCTTGACCGTCGGCGAAAAGTTGTAAATCAAAAATCATTTCCTTTGTCATTTTAAAAACCTCTCTTCCATGAATAAACGCTCTTTTATTTAAAGAGACTCTTAAACATCTTGCTGACATATTCCTCACCGCTTGAGGATTCTGCTTTCGACAAATGCGCCGTTCGCAACGGTTGAATGTCGCAACCGTTTTTGCATTTTTAAAGTTGTGGCGTGGTTCTGATAATTTTTTGCAAAAAATTATGGTTCATTAACTTAGACATTGTGTAAAATTTTTTTATTTTCAGAAAACTTTAAATAAAAGGATTTACAACTTTACGGCAAGATTTGAACCCGATAAAACAAATAATCCGATTTTGTTTTAAGATTCATAAGCATCACCCTTTCAAAAAAATAGCAAAAAATACTAAAAAATTTATTCTTATAAAATTATATCGTAAAAAAAAATTAATCGCTTAAAGCATTTTTAGCCCTGCGATTAAATTTTATTGATTTTTTGAGAAAAATTTTTTTGTTTTAAAATTTATTTTTACTGCCGCAATACTCAATCCATCGCCTTGACTTTTTCCTCGATAAATTTAATTTCTGCGTCGTCAAGTCGGTATTTGCTATAGAGTTGCTTGTCAATTTCGGGAATACTGCGCGACCAGTCAATATCGCTGTCTGCAGTAAAATCTTGAAGAGGAACGCAAGCCCAAGTTTCAGGCGGGTTATGTTGCGTAACTTTTAAAACGCCCAATAAAGCCCTTGCAAACTTCGTTTTGACAAATTTTAAGGCATTAGCCGCTTCCGCCTCTGTATCGAACGCTCCGAGCGTTATAAACGTCTGTGTATTGCCGACAAGCGGCAAGCCGACAAGCGGAGTACTCAACTTTTCACCAATCGCCCCCGAACCGTTAGCTTCCGGAATAATAATTTTGTAGTTGTAGAAATTTATTTTATTTTCGCCAACGTTAATATAATCTGCGCGTATAAATTTTAAATGACGTTTATTTTTTATTAATCCCCAAACTTGAATATATTCTTTTCCGTCGTTTGGCTTTTTATCAAAAAAATAATCTTTTGCAAATTCAAAAACGTTTGTTTTAAAAAAATCGTTTCTGCGTTCTTTAATAAAAGTGGCGTTTGGATTTTCTTCAATAAATTTTTCAGTTAATCTATATTGGCTACGTCCATAAACAATTTCTTTAATCGGTAAAAAATTTTTATTATCGGTTACAACTTTTTTATAAATTGATTTTAATTCTTCAAATGGTACAAACAATTCAATAAATCCAAAATCTATGTTTGGGTCAGGATCGTAATAAGTTATGGCGATTCCGCCTTTAATGTCAGTATTCGGAAAAAATTTACTGCTGTCAATTTCATATTTGATAATTTTTAAATGCTTTTCGTGCAAAATTTTTTTATTAAATTCTTCAGGTGTATTTCCGGCATTAAAAAAACATCGCGCAGGGTGAATCATTGTAACTTTTGTATTGAGTTTAAAGGAAACTTTCAAAAATTCGTGATAAATAGGCGAAGAATAATTTTCGTTGCCGCCTTCCTGCATAATTTGATAAGGCGGGTTGCCGACGACGGCATCAAATTTCATTGTACCTGCTCCTTTATTCCAGTAATTTTTACTGAGAATATTAATAATAAAATAATCAGGCTCAAATTTAAGGTGGTGAATTAAATTTTCAAAATAATTGGCGTTCAAATTTTTATGACGGAAACCGGCAAGAGTGCGGCAAGTAATATACTGAGCCATCGGCGTTTTGCAGATGACAAAAATATTATTTTGCAAAATTTCGTCCCAAATGTGTTGCAAAGTATGCAGATCAAATCTTGACTCTTTGGCTTTTCCGAGTTGCGCCCTGTATAAACTGTAGGCGACGAAAAGCGGATATAAACCGGTTTTAGAATTAATTTCTAAAATTTTTGCGTTTTCATTGGCAAGAGTATCATCAGTAATTTTGCCGTGCGAAACGAAACGCGGGGCGGGCAAAATATTTTTGTGTTCATCGTCGAAGAAATCAAAACCGCCGAGCGCACTGCTCAAATGCAGATTGACGACGCGCCACGAAGTCAGAACAGTTTCTTTGTCGGGATTTTTGAAATAAGAAAACAATTCGGCGATTTTTTTAACGCGCTCAGTCGGTGTAAGTTCGTCGGCTTTTTTGGCGATATTGCGAATTTTGCGCCCTGCGGCAATAAAAATATCTTCGTCGTAGTACTGAATAAAATCTTTGAAAAAATCTTTGGTAACGCCGCGCGGCATAAATTCATCCCACGATTTTTGATCAACAATATTATCATCAAGCAACATTTCAATTTTAAAATCTTCGTCAATGGGAATATCCGCGCCGTAAATCAGCAATGGCATTCTGATAGAAATACCGCGCAGAATTGAAATAGCGGCAAGGCGTTGCTTTTTGCGTTTTTCAAGTTGGGGGTCTTTTCCTTTTTTACCGCCGCCTTTGGTAGTTGTGCTGCCTTTAAGTCTGTTATCGTTAATGTCAATGGTTTTAGTTTTTTCTTGAGCCTTAGAAGTACCGATAATCGCCTTGAGGTTTTCAAATTTTTTCAGTGCGTTGCTGTCGAGTTGTAAAAGTTTTGGGCTGTATAAATTAGTATCGTCGAAACCGTTACGAACGGCGCGTTCAGCGTAGACGCGCTTTAGAGTTTGCATAAGTTTCGGCGCGTTGTACTCTTTCATAATTGAACCTTCAATGGCAATGACGGGGCAGAAGTTCAAAAAATTTTTAAGCGTATATTTAATTTGGCTTTTACCGTAAATTGAGAGAGATTCAGAAATAATTTTCAAAGTACGGTCGGGCGCAAAATCGAAGACGTAGCAATTTTCTTTGAATTTGCCGTCAATATTGTAAGGCGATTGAACGCGAAAAATAGTTTGCATATAGCTTGCCGCCGAAGTTGAATAACTGCCTGCAAGCATAAAAACCGCCGTCCATTCGGGAACGGTTACGCCTGTGGTTAATTTTCCGCAAGACAAAGTAATAGTGTAGTTATTTTCTGCGATAGCGTTTTTAACTTCGTCCAAAGTTTTTTGAGGGTCGGCGGAGCCTTCATCTTCAGTGCCTGCGATATTTAAAATTTTGAAATGTTGAAAGACGAAATGGTTTTTGAGCAAATTTGAAAGTGCGCGCCCTTCCTTGACGCCGGGAATAATCCAAAGAGTATGCCGAAAAAGATTTCTGTATTTTTCGTTGGAATAGGGATAATTACTTTTGGCGTCGCTTTTTGTCAGCAGTTCGAGAAAATTATTGATATGTTTTTTGTGAATGAAATTGCCGTCGTCGTCGGTGCGGAAAAATTCTTTAAAATTGAAAGTTTTATCTTCGTCGAAGAAGTCGGGGTTATTCAAAAGTGCGCCGAGATTGTAAGTAAAAATATTCAACTGCGGCAATTCGGCATAGGGGTTAGAGTCGCCGCCGTTATTTTTATCCCAATCAGCTTTTGCCTGTTGTTCGTCGATATAATCCCAAGTAAAAGTTTCTTTCGGGTCGTAATCTTCGACGATATTAAAAGGCGTGCCGGAAAGTGCAAGAAACTTTGTATTTTTGCCGACAAGATTGTTAATGACGGATTCGCCGAGCGCGGTAGTAGTGCCTTCGTGCGCCTCGTCCACAATTACAAAATTCCAATCTGTGCCGAAAATTTCAAGATTTTTATCGAATTTGCCGCCGACGGTATCAGAGCCGCGCAGGTCTTGAATTGAGGCGAAGTAGACAAAATTTTTATTGCCGTTCAAAAGATTTTGAACAGATTCGCCGCAATTTTTTGAACTGTAGGCAAAATTATTATTATCGTGAAAAATTTTTCTGAAATCTTCGTACCAGCCTTCATTTACAACGGGGCGATGAGTAACAATAACAGTTTTTGCGAAATTCATACGGCGGACAACTTCCAACGCGCAGAGTGTTTTACCGAAACGCATTTTGGCATTCCACAGCATTTTATTATTTTTCTTGAAATTTTTAACTGTTAAATTAATTGCCCTTTCCTGTTCGGGGCGAAAAGATATTGGAATAAAAGTCTCTGAATCTGCGCCGCTGACAGTTTTTTTATTTTGTTTAACTGCAGAAATGGCTTGTTTGGCGGTTGCCAAATCGACTTTGAACCATTCTTTTGCGTTTGAGCCTTTCGGCGGATTTTTCTTGTAGCCGGAACGAATTAAAACTTTGTGAACGTTATAATCTCTGAATGACTGCGCGTTGTCTTTTACTGCAAGTTCTGTATGGAGCAAATTAAAATTAATTCCTGCGGTTGTGGTATATTTTTCGATACGTTTTTTTGCGGCTTGATTTAATTCGTAAGTGTTGGGCGACAAAAATTTTGTCGTATTAATTGAAGTTTCGCCGATTTTCAAAAGTCCTTTATGTGCGGCGTCGTTAATTTCAAAAATATAAATCAGTTTGTAACGGAAAATTTCTTTGAATTGATTCATTTAAAAAGCCTCCTCTCAAAATTTTTTTGTCAGTAATTTTAATAATAAAAATTTAGTTTCTCAAGATTCTGCGTATAAATTTTTTTATATTTCCCTGTTAATACAGGGCGTGTTGAAAAATCCGCAAAAGTAGTGTGGTAGTGCGATAGCCAATAGCTGATAGCTGATAGCTAATAGCTAACCGCTACCCGCTACACCAATATCCAACTACTTTTGCTTCGGAAAAAAGAAAGTACATTTAAAAAATTTTCAGTAAATGAAATTCATCAGTAAAATTTGATTTTTTCAACACACTCTAGGGCGTGTTGGTAAACTCTTACTTTTTAAAGATTTTTTCTTATTGAACGAACTTTTTCTTTGTCTTGTCAAAATTAATCGTCGCCTTTGCAAGTACCAAAAAGAAAGTACGTACTGCCAGCAAATGCTCTTATTCATCGCATTTGCAAGGTTTTTCGCGTTTGGCGCGGTAAAAATTCCAACTATTCAGCCGCGTCCTACCTTTTACACAAAATTTAATCACAGACAAAAACAGAGACGGGCCGGGGCGCGGGTATTCTTAGTAAAAGAAATTTGCTGAAGGTTGAGAAATTCCAACTCTCAAAATTTTTTAGTTTCGATTATTCAACACGCCCTAGCTACTAACAGCTAACAGCTACCTGCTAAAAAGTTTTTTATATTCTTCAACTTCGCCGGTTTGCCAATCTTTAATTTTGCAAAAAATTTCCTGCGAATTTTTTGGCGAATTATCAAAAAGACTCTGCGGCGTCTTGTCTGCAAAGGGAATTGTATATTTTAAGCCGTCCATTTACAAATTCCACGAAATTATTTCTGCAACAAATTTTAAAGTTTCGGTATCCGGTTTTTTATCAAATTGTTTTTGAAAATATTCTTCAAACGTCAGCAAAATATTTCGCCGCGCCAAATATAAATTATCGCCTTGAAATTCGTAGCCATAAACACTTTGAACGGCTTTAACCGCCCAATTTTTCCATTCTGTTTCATCAGTAACATTTTCGCAAATGACGCGCAATTTTCTGTCAAGCATACCGATTCGCCTTTCAATGGGAATTTCCGCGCCTGTAACTGTATCATAGCGGCTGACAAGATAGGGAGCCTCGCCGCAAGTTATTTCCAGTCTGTTTTGCAAAATATAATCTTGCCAATTTCCGCCGTTGAAAAAAATTTTTTCGGTTGTAGGCGTCCAATTTTGATTTTCCGTCGTATTAAAAACATTTGCCCGCCCAAAATATTTTTCGTCAATCAGATTGTTTTGAAAGTTGCAAATCCATGCGGGAGTAAAAATTTCGGCGCGGTTTTTGGTACGGCTTTTTTGTTGTTCCCGAAATTTTTCAAAGCGCGGCTTTATCAGCTGTATATCATCAAAAATAATTTCATCAGTCGGCTTAAAATCTTTGTAATCGTCCGCCGCCCAAATTATATTTCTGCCTGTCGTTCGATCTTTCAAAAGTATTTCTTTCAAATTAAATTCCACCTTGTTTTTGTCGTTATTATAACAAATAAAAAAAATCCGCCAAACGGCGAATTATTTTTCTAAATTGAAATTATCTAAAATTTTTCCGTCCACAGACTTACAGATAAAATTAATTGAATCCGCGCCGAAATTTATAACTAGAAAAGAATCAGGCGCGCCGGTGTAATTTTGGTCGCCGGAAAGTCCGCAGACAACATAATTTGTGCCGTGAAATTTGCCGCAGTTTCGATATTTATGAAAATGTCCCGAAATAACCACGTCAATTTCCAATTCGTCAAAAAGCGGAATAAAATAATTTTTAGCCTCTGCAACAAAATCGCTGAATTTTCGATTATAAATTGGCTTGTGCATAAAAACAATTTTCCAACGGCTGTTTGAATTTCTGACTTCGCGCCGAAAAAAATATTCCTGCGCGTCTTTTATATCGCCCGTGAAATTTTGCAACTCATAAAACTGCGTATTTAAAACGAAAAAACGCGCCGCGCCATAATCAAATGAATAGAAATAGCCGTCAAAATTTTTAATGCCGTTCGTCGGCAATTTGAAATTCTGCAAATAACCTGTCGGCGGAGAGTTAAAATAATTGCAGTTGTAACATTCATGGTTGCCCATTACAGGCACCAAAATTTTTTCTTTCAAAAGATTCTGCGCCGCCGTATACCACGCCCGCCATTGTCGAAAATCTTGCCCGGCGTCAATTAAATCGCCGTTCATTACAAAAATTTCTGCGTCGGGATAATTTTTTGCGGCGGTGTCGGCGGTTTTCTGCCAAATTTTATAGTTGGTACATTGCGAATCGCTGAAAACCAACATTTGAAAATCATTGCAGCCTGTAGTTTTCAAATTCTGCCAATCTGTGGCGCGGTCGTCTGATATGATTCTGAATTTGTACAAACTTTCAGGTTTAAGATTTTCCAATTTGCAACTGTAAATAAAATCTTCGTCAAAAAAATCTGCCGAAATTTTTCCAAACTGCGCCGCGTCTTCGCCAATCATTTTATATTCAAGCCGAACATTTTTTAATTTTTCGTCGCTGTGCCACATTAAAAGTCGTGAAGTTCGAGAATCTGCGGTAATAATTTGGCGCAAAAATTTAACCGCATTTAACGGCTTGTAACCGTCTTGCGGCTGATGAATTTTTTCAGTTGTCGTTAATCCAAAATTTGACAAAAATTTTTTGAACACGTTCATTGAAGAGTTTTCCTTTCGTAAACCAACGCGCCGACAATTAAAATTATCGCAAAAATTACTACAATAATTATCCGCGTGTTGTCTTCCTGTTGCATAATTGTATCGTGTCCGATTATCGCTTCAATTCCGGTTGAGGGAAATTTTCCAATCAGCGACGATAAAAAATAATCGCGCAGATTTAACGAACTAAGCGCGCCTACAGCGTTTAAAACGCCGCTGGGAATATATGGAATCATGCGCGCTATCAGCATAACTCTAAAACCTTTTTTTGAGCTGTATTTGTCGGCTGAACGTAAAAATTTATTTTTGGCAATTAATTTTTTTGCACTGTCTCTGAAGAAAAATCGCAACAGTAAAAAACTAATCGTAACGCCGACAGTTTCCGCAACCACTGAAAGGACAATTCCCCAAAATATGCCAAATATCAGCGTGTTTGCCGTTGAAAAAATTATCGCCGGCGGGAATCCAAGCGCGTTTACAAAAAGTGTCAGCAGAAACGCAAATGCAATCGCCATTGAACCGTAACTTTTGATATATTCCGCTGTTTCCTGTATGTCGCCGTTCCTTAACAATTCAAATATTTCCGGCAAAAATTCCGGTGCGATCCAATGAATCACGGCGAAAAGCGCAACGATTAACATTGCGGCTACAATTTTGACTGCTTTCAATTAAAAATCCTCCAAAAATTTATTTCACGGCAATTTTATAACTTTCGTCAAGAAGTCGGCAAATTTTTTCAAACTCTACAGAATTATCAAGGCGAATCGTCAGCCACGTTTTTTTATTCATATGCCACGCAGGAAAAAATTTTTTGCCGTCGATGAATTTTTCGGCGTCGCCGCGCAAATTTACAGTATCAACAATTTTATCCGAATCAAGATTTAATTTTCTTTCTGAAAGTGTATTCAACAAGCCGTACCATTTTTTAGTGTCTTGACGCCGCCAAATTGCCGTCGTTGGATATTTTTCCCATAAAAATTCCAATTCGTCGCCGTAATTTTTTTTGACGTATTCAATTAATTTCTGCGTCAATTCGCCGCTGAAAATATTTGAATCGCAACAACTTTCAATAAAACTCTGCAAAATTTTTTCGTATTCCTGCCGCACGTTGCCGACGTATTCGCCGACAG
>CAJOGS010000037.1 GCA_905234045.1 uncultured Selenomonadaceae bacterium
TTTGTTTGACATAAGCAATCCTTTCAAGCTTTTTCAAACTTATTTTATCAAAGAATTGCTTATGTTTTCTATTTCTACTGATTTTACCAACAGCACCTAGAAAAAAATCAGTAAAAAATATTTTACCATCATGACCTAAAGCACTTTATTTTTGATATAATCAATTTTCCAAGTGCCGTTTTCGTTAATAATGGCAACCGTACCGTTAAATTTTGCAGTTTGCTGACGTCCGCCGATATTGTCAACGGCTGTTAAAACGTAATTCAAATTAATTTCATACGCACTTTCACTTACAACGCTGATTTTATCGACGCTGCTGCTTACAGTCGTTGCAAATTCGTCCGCCCAGCCGTAATAATCCATTGAATTTTGAAAATCATAACTCAAACAGTTGTATGCACTGCGAAAATCTTTTTTGGTTATATTTTCATGGAAAGAAACGAGCGTATTAACGGCGGCTTTTTGATTTTCACTTGTAAGCGGGGAAACCAAAAGATTTTTTTGTTTTTGAGAATTTTGGGGAGCTTCTTCAGTTTTATTTTTTTGAGCTTGAGAATTAACAGAATTATTCTGCGGAGATTGTTTTTGAACTTCAACTGAAGGGGTGCTTTCAGTTTGTGCGGCGGTTTGTGCATTGTAAGCATCGTTTACAAATTTTGTTACGGTAGGAGGCACAAAATTTAAAATCACTACCGAAACAATTATTGCGATTGTAGAATATTCGTGTTCTTCGATTTTTGAAATAAGCCCAAGAATAAAATTATTTTCTATCGGAATATCTGCAGTTTCACCGGCAGGATTGGCTCCATATTGATTCGTTCCTTTGTTGCCGGGACAAAGCGTAAAAAATACAACTGCAAAAAGACCGACGATAATAAGATAAATAACTGACGTAATTGCGCCCATGTCGTCTAAAATATATTTTTCGTGGTAGTTGTCGTACCTGTCTCTCCACCAAATTTTTTTTAACCAAAGTTCAAAGAAACATGCAATTATCGGTATGCAAGCAACAATACAGTACCAGCCGGGACGCCCCAAATCATGAGCGCGGCGAATTGCCAAAGGTATCAGCGGAATTATTGACAACCACGCACTTGCAATTAGAGTATGCAAATTGGGATCTTTTATAATTTGGATATCCAGTACAAAAAGCAGAATAGTAAACAAAATTTCCAACGTTAAAATAATTGTTGCTCTGAACAAAAAACGCATGGGATTTAATCTGCCGCTGATTTTAAAAAATTTTTGCCAAATTCCTCGATCAGGCACATAGACATCGGGAGGAAAATATTCATTTTTAACTTCAGGCGGCGGCGGAGTAGTTTTTCTTGATTCAGTTTTAACATTTTGTGGAGGCGGAATATTTTTTTTCGGTTCAGAAAAATTTTCGTTTTTAAATTCATTTTGATGTTGCGAAATATCAAAACTGCAATTACAACAAAATTTATCGCTTGAAATAATTTCTTCGCCGCAATTTGGACAAAATTTTTTTGAAGGGATTCCGCTTTTGAGTTCGTTTTTATGTTGCTGAAGATTAAAACCGCATTTGCCACAAAATTTATCACCTAAACTAACTTTAGAACCACAGTTTGAACAAAATTTTGCCCAAAAAATCCCTCCTACTGCTGATGAATTTTTATCTTATAAAATTTTTAGAAATCTTTTTTAAATTTCGTGGCGAAAACAAAACCTTTTCTGTCGCCGACCCAACAAGAAACTGAAGTATCAATCATTGTCGCAGAATTTTGCGAAGGTTTAACCTGCCAGCCCAATTCGATTAATCCGGCACTGCCTTTAACCCCTGTTCTTTTTGTATTCTTTCCCATATATTCGCCGGTAGTTTCGCCGGTAAATTCATGAATATAAGAAAGACTTGTATAGACACTCTCACGCTCTTTGAGTTCCCGTGTAAAACGTGCGCCGATACGAAGTCTGCCGCTGTTTACGGTACTGAAGGAATAATCTTCATTTGTAGAAACTTTTGTTTTAAATGCTTTTATATGATTAAAAGAGTACATTCCATAAACGTCCAAAATATTTTTCGGCGAGATATGATTTCTCCAACCTACACGCACATGACCGGCATAACAAGGAGTGGACGCCTCATAACTTACACTTTGGAGATTGTTATTAACGAGAAAATTATCACTATGAAAGTTGGTTTTAATTTTCCCGCCGCGCATACTTGCCTCGTAATACATTCCATTAACGCTTACTTGACGGGCGATAACTCCCGCCATGAAATATTTGCTGTTGCCGCTGCCTTGAGTATTATATCCGTCATTTATGGTACTTTCATAAGAATCTTGCCCATAGTCAACTATCGGCGCAATGATAAACATACCGTGACGATTTTTTAAATAACGAGTCAAGCCAAAATTTATACCGCCGTTTTTAGTTTTGAGTTTTGAGCCATTGCCGGTATTAATATTTAATAACTACTAAGGTCTGTTGGTAAAATCATTTTGTGAAAATTTATAAATTGAAGACGATCAAAATTTGATAAAAAAATCTCTATCTGCCAAAGTCGAAAAATTCCTTGAGAAAATTTTTATTGAAGTTTTATCCTTTGCCCTTCTTCAATTAAATAATTTGCAATAATTTCTCCGGAATGATTACGGTTGTACACATTTTTTTCACGAAAAGCGGCAATTTCTTCCGAAGTTTTTGTTGCCAGAATTTCATTTACAATAGTCGGCAGTTCCTCAATCTGATCCTTTCTGACATTACAACCTAATTTTTTCAAGGCTTCTTCTGTCCAAGATTCGCCTAAATCAGCCATTTCAAATTCCGACATATCCTCTAACGGCATTTCAAGTGTAATAATAGGTTTTTGATACAGAAAAAGAAAATCTATCCTCACTGATGAAGTATCTGAAATTAAAATATCTGCGCGTTGCATTGACGGTAAACCGTTTATTTCTAAATCCCATTCGATATTTTTAAAACTACTCAATTCATTTTTTGTCTTTTCGAGTAAATCAGGTTCTACTTTCAACGAGTGAGGATGAGGACGAATTATTATATTAAAGTCTGCTTGCGCCAAAAGTGAAATAAATTTACTGCCGTACTGATACAAGCAACCTTTCACGCCCCATGAAGGCGCAATTAGAATTGTCTTTTTATCAGAAATTTTTTCAATTTGTTTTTGAGTAGAATTTTTTTGCTCTTCCAAAACATCAAGATAGGGTAAACCTGCTTCATATAGTTCCTTTGGCGGTAAACCGCGTAAATTTTCCAACTTGCGAATAATAGGCTTTTCAAACTCTCCGACAAGCATAACAGCATCATAATGATCCAGTGAGCCGTAATGATATACGGACAAATCACCAAATGAATGAAAAACATGAACAAGTTTTTTTATCGAATTTGAACGCAAAATGGGATAACCTTCAGTGCCGATATTAGGTGTTGTCGAAAGAACTACATCCGCTTTCAGTTTGCTGATTTTTGCAAATGCTCTTGTACCGTTTCCAATATAGCAGTTATTCATATTTGGCGAATCTATTTTCAAGCAAGGATCGTAAATATCCATTGTATAATATGAAAAGACAACATTTTTTTTGAGTAACGCCTCGACTATCGGGCGAAAGGTATTCCAATACATTTTTCCTTCACTGAAAATTACTATGTTATGCTGATTTTCCTTCAATGCTTGTTCGTCTTCCAGTAAATTTTTTTTACCGATGAATCTGTAAAAAATTCCTTTCAATGAAAAAATTATTGCGCCAAAAAAACTCAGTGCCATATAGATTAACGCATTGCCGGAGCCCGGATCAAGATATGCATGCGCGGTTGAAGGTATAAAAAACCACCAAACAAAAACTAAGTAAATAAATTCTTTCAAATGAATCACTCCATATCAAATACGCGCCCAAACCTTTTTATACGTCTCTACGAAGGTTTTGAAATTTTCTAGTGCGTGTAATTTATGGTAAGTTCAGAAATCGCCATTCCCCAATCATACCACTTTGTATTATTGAAAATATGCATAGTTTTTCCAACAGAGAATGTCAACCGCAATTCATTTCCTGAAATTAATTCATGTGGAATGACAATTTTATATTTCTGCAAAATTTCATCAAGAGATAAAGTTGCAATGAATGTGCCATTTGCATAAATGCTGACTGTTTGCGATTGAACAGAAATATTTTTAAAGGCGTCAATTTCAACTTCCAAATTTTTGCCGTGCTTTAAATTTTCTATCGTAAACAGCATTTCAGAGTTTTTGCCCTCTGTCCATATTACTTTCAAATTAAGCCAGCATGTCCAACCTTTCGTTAAATATGGTTCAATATTTTGATAGTCGAGGGAACGCCCAATTTCATACTTTGAATTTTTCAAGTTTTGATGATAAATTAAAGTATCTGATTCACGCCACGAAGAATTATTCGCCGCGTCCGGCTTAACCCAATATTCAACAATCGGATGATCGGCTGTGCGAGATAAACGGCGATGCAATCTGTCGGCAGTTGACAATTCAGAGAAATCTTTGCCAAACTCCGCACCTTCCGAAAATCTTTTTAAAATTGTCGCCTGTATTTGGAAGAAAGAGACAGGATTTTTTGAAATTTTCAATTTGCCGTGTTCGTTCGGTTGCTTGACCAAAACCAGCGGCAATGGCTTAATTTCATTGAATGTGTCTGTAACCGGATGAGTGCCGTGATCTGATAAAATTAAAATTGTGGCGTTGTCATAAATTTTCATTTCTTTCATCAGTTGCAAAAAATCTGTCGCAATTTTTAATGTTCCGACGGATTGTTCATATAATGTGGAAGTTTCGCCTTCCGGCACAGGTTTAACATCGCGTGTCATATCGTAAGGCATATGAGCACCGTGGACGTGATACCACTGAAAAGCATTTTTTTCATTTTGCAAGGTTAAGCCTTTCTGTAACTTAGAATAAAAAGTAAAATTGTTCAGTGAATAAGGTTGAATTTCGCTGACAGTTTCTTCTTGTTTCCAAAGTTCGGCACTGCTTACAACAAAATTTTTCTTAAAAAAATTCGGCAAACATCTAAATAAACTGAGTTTAGCCAACACGCTCAATGTATGATTGTTTATGCTTAAAGATTTTTCATTATTGATTAAATTATTTATAGGTGCATTTTTGGCAATATAAGGAAATTCGGTATAAACAGAAATATCATAATTATGTTCTTTCAAAATATCATAAAATCTTTCAGAAGAATCCCACGCAGATTGAACATATTCAGAATAAGATTGCGAATTATCGTAGGCTTTTCCTGTCAACATTTGCGGCAATGAATAATCTGTAAAACCAAAAATTGAAACGGCGTCGGGGTAAAATGTAAAACCATCAAGCGGGGCGATAAGTGCGGGTTCTTTTTGTATAAATTCCTCCAAAGTTTTTTTGTCAAACATATCTAAAACAAAAACAATAATATTATCTTTGGCTGAAACTTCAAAAAGATGCTCCGTCGTCAAAATATTGTAGTCGCGTTTATCGTAATGATTATTTGCGCTGATATAGCACAACGAAAAAATTTGAATCGCTACAAAAAGCAGACAAATATTTTTCCCTGCGACAAGAAATTTTTCAACCGAATATTTTTTGACAACGCAAAATATAACGAAAGCAAGATACAGCCAAATAATCAAGTTCAATATATTTTGAGTGCGATATTTTTCCCAACTTGTTTGAACCATATCTATAGTTTGATAATTTGGATTAAGCAAATAACTCTGCAGGAAAAATAACAGCATCAACGAGAAAATTATTGCCTGCAGATATTTTCTTTTGCTTGCCGACAAAAATTTTTCGGCTAAATAAATCAGTGCAAAAATAAAAATTGCGCCGGTTAAAATGTAAGGAAAAATATCTTTGGCGTAAAACCAAATTTCTTCGGCGTTCGTCAAATAAATATCCATTGGAAAGAATACAAAAAGAGTCAATGCAAAAGTTATCGGGATAATTTCGGCTGACAAAAATTTTTTAAATCTGTCTTTAGCCGCAACAAAATTTTTTGGCAAAGAAAAATTAATTAACGCAATTATAATCGTCAAGAAATTATTGAACGTCCAATAAATCAAAAGTGCTGAGGACGCATCATAAAGCAAAATTAAGAAAAAAATTGCAATAATTGCGGCTTGTATTCTTTCTCTTTTTGAAAATCCTTGAATAAAAAAAGCTCCGACAATATTTATTGCCGTCATTAAAAGCGGTAATAAATTCACGCCGTTTAAAAGATTGTCCGGACTTGACAAATCGTCAATCAGCCACCATGACTGCCCGACAATGTTATTTAAATCCTCCAGCATAAAATATGCCGCCATCAAAAACGGCAACTGTAAAAGTAATCCTGCGACAGAACGAATTGACAATGCAGGATGATAGGCGTAGCGTTTATAAAGTCTCTGAATTTTTTTATGTTGCTCTGCGCCGCTGAAATTTTTTTTGATTTCCTCCAGTTGAGGATTCAAAATTTCTTGAATATTTTTTTCTTCAAGCTGAAATTTTCCCGCAACTTTCATTAGAGGTTGCGTCAAAATGTAAGTGATTATCGACAAAAAAATAATTGCAATTCCGTAGTTGCCCAGTGCTTCGCTCAATGCAAGATATAAAACTTTGTAAACACATACAATAGGATAGATCGTAAATTGGTAAATCATTGCAAGCCTTTCATAAAATTATTTTTGTTTTCAATCGGCGATATTGTAGGTCTGCCCAAATTCTTTTTTGAAGTTATCGAAGTTTTAATTTCCAAAAAACTTAACTGCTGATGATTTTTAATGTAGTTAAGTTGCTTTTCCAACTTTTCATATGAATCGACGGTTGCGGCATACGAATAACCGCAAGCTTCAGCGACTAGCGGCAGATTTACAAATTTTGCGGCGGTAGGCATTCCGCCGACGCTTTCATGCGCTTCATTGTTTATAACCACGTGAATAAAATTTTTAGGGTTATTCGCTCCTATAACAGCCAACGCGCCCATATGCATTAATAAAGCTCCGTCGCCATCTATGCACCAAATTTTTCTGTCAGGTTTTTGAACGGCAATACCGAGCGCAATGGACGAACTATGCCCCATTGAACCTACCGTTAAAAAATCGTGATTATGATTTTGCCCGTTAGTTTCACGAATTTCAAAAAGTTCGCGGCTGATTTTTCCTGTTGTTGAAACTAAAATATCATTTTCAGAAAAATTAACCAAACGCCGAATAACTTCCTCTCTTGATAAAGCATAATTATTGGCGTACAAAATATTTTTTTCATATGAAAATGCATTTTTGCAAACAACAAAAGCGACTTGCTTGCCCGCGCTTAAATCACTTTGAAAATTTTTCACGGCAAAATTAATTTCATCTGCAGTCGTTTCTTTTCTGACAACAAAATAATTAATATTTAAGTCTTCCAAAAGTTTCAGCGTTATTTCACCTTGAAAAATATGTTGCGGCTCATCTTTAACATTTGGTTCACCGCGCCAACCGACTACAAAAATCATCGGAACGGCATAAATTTTTTCAGATAAAAGCGACGCCACAGGATTAACGATATTTCCTTCGCCGCTGTTTTGCAGATAAACGACGGGAATTTTATTTGTTGCCAAATGATAGCCCGCCGCCAATGCCGTTGCATTTCCTTCATTTGCCGCTATAATGTGGTTTTTATTGTTGTTGCCGAATTTATCAATCAAATAATTGCATAACGCCTTTAAAAGTGAATCCGGCACGCCTGTATAAAAATCTGCGTTCAGTGCATTAACAAAATTTTCTACGTTCATAATTTCCTCATTAAATCTTGTACATAAAACTATCAAAAACAAATTTATTTTTCAAAATTTTTTCTTTCGTAAATTCCAAAAAAAATTATTCCGACATCAAGGGCTGTTGAATAAGTCAAATTTTACTGATTAAATGTTTTTAAATGTACTGCAAAAGTAGTTTGATAGTGGTGTAGCGGTTAGCAGTTAGCGGTTAGCTACAAGCTACCGGCTATCAGCTATTGGCTATCGAACTACCACACTACAAAACGTCCGCACTTTGCGGATTTTAAAAAAAATTATGGATTTTGGAATTTTTCAACAAGCCATAGTATAACATAAGGAATTGAAAAAAAAAATAAAAAAAGTTTTTTTCGCATTTTCCGAATTATGAATACATACAAAAGCCAATGCTTTAAAATTTTTTTCCACGTCTGACAAATTAAAAAGACTGCCGAATTGGACAGTCTTTTTTGTTTACGAAAAAAATTTTGAAATTGTCCCGTCGTAACAACAAAAATAAATTTCAATATTTTATAATCAAAAGTGAAAATGAAACACTCAACATTTTCAATCGGCGAATGGATTAAACCGACTAATTGTCAAAAATCATAAGTGAAAGACAGATGTGTTATAAATCGCAAAGTTATTTAAATTCACATAGATAATCAAAAGTTTAAGGAGGGAGGAACGTGAATCAAATCAAGGAATTCCGAAAAAAGCGTAACTTAAAACAATCAGAGTTGGCTTTACTGGTCGGAGTTAATCGCACGGCAGTGACTAAATGGGAGAGTGGAGCCGCCAGTCCGCGTACCGACAAATTAATTAAACTTGCTGATGTTTTGCGGTGTTCGGTTGATGATTTATTAAAAATTAAACGCAAGGGGGATTGTCAAAAATAAAGAGCCGAACATTGAATTTTTTTCTGAAGTTCAAAGGGAGATGATAATTATGAAAGATTTTGGAAAAATTTTTAAAGTTTTAATTTTTACAGTTTTAATCAGTGCAATGCTTACAGGTTGCGGCGGCTATGATAAGAACGTTACGACCGTTCGTGAAGGTACACTTTACGCCGCTCCGGATATTCCTATAGGCAAAGCGTTTGATAAAGTTTTTAAAAATGGCAAATGGAAATCTTTTAAAAGTAAAGACGACAAAACTATCGTAGAATTCACCGGAAATTGCGTTTTGCGTAATGAGTCGGCCGAAATGACAATACAATTCGTTCTGAAAAATAAACAACAAGAAAAACAAGAATTTGAACTTTATTATGTTGAAATGAATGGAATTGCTTGTGATGAAATGGAAAGCGTGGGAATTATGGCAATAATTTTGGATGAATATAAACCCGGTTTTTTAAACAGCTTAAATGAAGATAATTAAACTTTAAATTTTTATTTTAAGGAGATTGATAAAAATGGATACTTTTCTTGGAATTTTGGTGCTTATCATGATAGCAATTTACTGGTACGCCGGAGATTGGGCGAATTACTATTGCAAATATCATTTTTTGAACGTCCGCGCCGAAATTTACGGCAACACCGGTGATTATATTGTTCAGAGAATTATTTGGGCAACGCTTTTAGGTTGGCTTACCATTCCCGTTGCATTAATTCACAAAAATTATAAAGGCGGGGCTAATTAATTATGGGCGAATTTATTGGAAATTCACTGGAATATCTTATGGACGTTCATCCGATATTTAAAATTGGATTGGGATTATATTTTATACACAAAGGTTTTACTGATGAAGATATGTATGAAAACATTGAAGCAAAAGAATGGTACAAACAATTCAACGGCAAAATAACCAGATTTGTTGCAATTGGAGTAGGCGGCTTTCTTATACTTCAAGCATGTTTTCAATGGCTGGAATGAGAAAGGATAAAAAATGGAAGATTCACGAGGTGTAAAAATTCTTATAGCCAACGCTGAAAGCGGCGTAATTCTTAGTATGTATCGACTTGCAAGACGTTACCGCGAAGGCAGGGGCACTGATCAAAATTACCAAAAAGCGTTGCACTGGTATTTTAAAATTTATGATTTAATTTATGACAAGGCTAAAGATAATTTGACCCTTAAAGGCGTAGATGCAAATGATGTCGCCGATTGTATTTCTGCAATGATTGATATTGCCGAAATGTTTGAAAAGGGCGAAGGCGTTCACAAAGATTTGGAAGCCGCTTTCACAATGTACAGACGCGCCGTAAATTTGGGCGTTCCCGACGGTCTCGATCTTTTTGTTTACCTGAGCGCGGCAAACAGATTCGCTTTGAAGGCTAGAAATAAATTGATAAAACTTTTGCAAGAAAATCCGTATTTGATAAACGAAGTGAACGAACAGGAAGCCTACATAAATTATCCCCGCCATATGGAATTAATGCGCGATGATGGCTCTGATCCTGAAATTACAGAGGCGAACCGAATAAATTTTCAAAATGAAGTGATGAAAAATAACGAATTCCGCAAACTTTACGCCGCCGGTAATTTCAAAATAAAAACTGTATCGCCGTTTAAACCTTTCCTTATAATTTGGTTACTTATTACACTTGGATTTCTATTAGTTGCATGTTTTGCTGACAGTTCAAGTAAAGGCGAATTTACTTTGGAAATATTGACTAGAATTAATACATATATAATTGGACTCTCTATTTTTACGGCAATATTCGCCGCCGCTTTTCTTAGGAAAATCAAATAGCAAAATTTTTTTGAGGTGATTTTTTATGGATAATTTAAAAGAAACTTTTCTTTCAACTGAAGGAAAACTGACCAGGTTACAATATTTTAAACTTATGCTTGCAGTCGGCGTAGTTGAAATAATTTTGGTGTTTATTACGCTTGGAATTTTTTCTGACGAATATGGATTTGTAAGCAACGCGGGCGAAAATTTGAATATGCTCATTTTACTTGCGGCGTTAGTGCCGTACTATTTTTTGACGATGAAACGCATTCATGATTTTGCAGGCAATGAATTTTTGGCAAAATTGGCTGTCGGACTTCAATTTTATTATATCGTCTTCAATTACAAAGATCCTTTTAATATGTCAACTTTCGATAACATGCTTTCATTTGTTAATTTTTCGTTGATATTGTACCTTGTTTTTAATCCGAGTAAATATCAAGAATAAAGAGTTGATATTGTGGAAGATTTGAAAAAAATTTTTTTCTCAAGCGAAGGAAGACTTAACCGGTTGAAATATTTTAAACTTACGATGATTCTTGGAGTAGTTGAAGTTATTTTATTAATGGGAGTTGCTATTATTTTTGATGACGGTTATGAAGATATGACCAACGCGGGAAATAATTTGTGTATGCTGATTGAAATTGCTTTGTTAGTTCCGGTATATTTTTTGGACATGCAGCGCGTTCATGATTTTGAGGGCAATGAAATTTTGCCGAAATTGTTGTTCGGAATAGGCTTTTATTCTATCGTCTTTGAATCAGGTAGTACAGCTGATGTCCCTGATATCTCCAATTCCTCTGATTACTTAGGCTATATATTTTCTAATTCGTCAATGTTAGATTATGTATCCTTGGCATTAGGATTGTATCTGCTTTTTAATCCCGGAACAAAGGGATCAAATATGTATGGCGAGGATCCTTTGCAATAATCGAAAGGCGATATTTTGAATTTGAATTGTCAAATGTTGTCTGATTAAAACCGCCGCCATTTTTCTTTTACACAGTCGCTACTTTTTTTTCCAATTTACGGAAAATAAGATAGCGGCTTTTTTTGTCTGTCAACATTAAAATTTCATCTCTGACAAATCTATAAGAGAAGTGCTGGAAAAAATAACAATGTGCGATAGGATTTTTCTCAACAAATTTTGAGCAATATCGAAACAAAATTAGAAGGTGTTTTCACAAGCGTTTTAGTAAGGTATGAAAATGAGAAATTATAATAAAGGCTTCTGAAATGACAGTTTTAATTTCAAAATCTTTAGAGA
>CAJOGS010000038.1 GCA_905234045.1 uncultured Selenomonadaceae bacterium
TTTCTTGCAAATGCGAGGAGTACGAGCATTTGCTGTACTTGCAAATTCGACGAGTAGGAGGATTTGCTCTTTGACAAGACAAAGAAAAAGTACGTTCAATTAGAAAATTTAAAAACAGAGTTATTCAACAGTACCTAACTACTAACCACTATACCACTATACCACTACCACACTACCACACTACCACACTACCACACTACTCCACTAAATCAGCAACAGTTGCATTAGTTGCTTTAACTAAATCTTGCGGCGAAAGTAATAACTGCATGCCGCGTTGTCCCGCGCTGATTGAAATTTTTTCGTGCGTCATGGCTTTACTGTCCAAGTAAACGGGATAATCTTTTTTTGCGCCGAGAGGACTGCAACCGCCGCGAATATAACCTGTAAGCGGTAAAAGTTCCTTCAACGCTATCATTTCGACAGATTTATTGCCGCTTGCCTTCGCCAAATGTTTCAAATTAATTTCGTCGTTGCCGTTGATAACCGCCATAATTACGCCGCTTTTGTCGCCGCGTGTTACCAAAGTTTTAAACACTGTTTCAATATCTAAGCCCGCAGTTTCTGCCACATGTACCGCCGACAAGTCATTTTCGTCAACTTCGTAAGTTTTAATTTCGTAGGGAATTTTTAATTTGTCCAAAAGGCGGGCGGCGTTCGTCTTTTTCAATTTGCTCATGATTGAATCACAGTTTCAAGCGCAATTTTGACCATATCATTAAAATCTTTTTCGCGTTCTTCGGCGGCGCTGTATTCTTTTTTAACAATGTGATCACTTACAGTGAAAATCGCCAACGCTTCGACTTGCGCGGCGGCTGCCAATAAATACAGTGCGGCTGATTCCATTTCAACTGCCAAAATTCCGTGCTGTATCATTTTTTCATCAAGCGTCATACCGTTTGACGAGTAAACGCCGTCTTTGTCGCCGTAATCATTATAAAATCTGTCAGTACAAATGACATTGCCGACTTTCACGGGAATATTTAAATTTTTTGCATTGGCTACCGCTTTACAAAGTAAATCAAAATTCGCCAAAAGTGAAAAATTAATTGCGCCGCCGAAAGTTTTTTCGACAATCGAAGAATCAGTTGACGCGCCCTGTGCAATTAAAACGTCGCGCAGATTTAAATCTTTGTGCATACCGCCGCAAGTGCCGACACGAATTAATTTTTTTGCGCCGTAAACATGAATAAGTTCATGCACGTAAATTGAAAATGACGGAATACCCATTCCGGTTGCTTGAATCGACACGGGAACGCCTTTATATTTTCCCGTGAAACCGTAAACATTGCGAATTTCGGTATATTGTTTCACGTCATCAAGAAAATTTTTTGCAATAAATTTTGCGCGGACGGGATCACCGGGCAATAAAACTCTTTCGGCAATATCGCCGATATTTGCAGAATTATGAGGGCTTGACATTAAAATTCCTCCTTCAGATTTTTTCATAAATTGTGGGAAAAATAAAAAACTTCCGACGGTTAAGCCGGTGAATTTTATAAAATTTCGTCTTGATTAAATCATTTTAATCAATTCCATAAACAATTTTTAAAAAGTTTTCTTTGCTTTCAACGGCAGAATCAATTAAACCTGCGCGACTTAAGCCGACAAAAATAGCCGCCGATTTTGCTTGAGTGCTGACGGATTTTTGAGGATTGAAAACAATATCTGTAAAGGCGTCATATTTTAAAATTTCTTCGGCAAATTCTTTTTGAGCGGCAAGCGCGGTAATGTACAGCCAATTATAAAAAAAGTCTTTCGGTTCAAGCTGAAATTCATCTTCGCCAAATTGAAAGGCGATAAGTCTGCCGCTGTTTTTCAAGCGTTCATCTTTTTTTGAGGCGCGTGGATTTTTTTCCATTAAATCAGTACAAGTTACGCCGCCTTCAAAAACTTTGCTGCCTTGATACGCACTTTCCAACACGGTAAATTTATCGCTGTTTGGAATTTTCACGGGCAGATTAAAAGCACTGAGTTTAACGCCCAAAGGCGTTTCACTTTTTGTAGAAATTTCAAGCACAGATTTTTCAGGGAACAAATTTAAAAAAGCCTCGTGCAAACTTCTGATACTCAAAATTTTTTGTTTATCGGAAAAGCCGCTGAAAAATTTAAATTCAGGATTTGAAACGCCGACAAAAGGCGATTTTTCAAGTGCAATATAAACAGGTCGTTTAGCCATTTAAAACTCCTCATTATCAATAATTTTTGAATAGATATAACCTTCACGAACGCCGGAATCACTGTAAATAATTTGCAGACTGCCGAAACGCTTTGCCAAAACGTCGGCAATTACAAGACCGGGCATAAATGTATGCATACGTTCCGGCACTGTACGCATTAATAAAATTTTTTCGGGAACGATCAATTCATGGTCACGTTTAAAGCGTTGCAAAATGTCATGAATACGCCGAGTTTCCATTCGCATATTTTTGTGCGGCATACCGTACATTGCATTATAAAGAGCCATTGCGCCTTTGAAAGTTCCGCCGATACCGCAAATTTGTCCGTGTGAAATATATCGAAATTCTTCAATCGCACTGACAGTTGCTTCTGCTTCCGCGTACATTTCATTTAATTCAAGCCCGCTCGGCAAAATGTGATTTCCGGTATAGCGCGTGTGAAAACTCAAAGAACCGATTGGCAAGCTGACTTTAACTTTGATTTCACGATTGGCGAAATAAACAATTTCAGTACTGCCGCCGCCAATGTCAATTAAGAGTCCGCTGTCGTCCGGCAAATCGTGTGTCGCTCCAATAAAATCAAAAATCGCCTCGTCTTCGCCGTTCATTACGTGAATATTTATACCGGTACGATATGAAATTTCTTCCGCTGTATCATTTCTGTTGGTTGCATTGCGAATAGCCGCAGTTGTAAACGCCGTTACACGATTTATTCCCAATTCGTCCAAAAAATATCTGTACTCCGAAAGAATATCAACGACTTTATCAATTCCCTGCCGTGACATATAACCATCCTTGACATAGGACGCCAGTCCGACAAGATTTTTTTTCTTCATCAGCATTTCAACTTTATCGCCGTCAATTTCGTAAATTGCCATTCGTATTGTATTTGAGCCAATATCAATCATCGCGTACAGCATTTTTACCACCGCCTTTTTGGTTTTATTCGTTAAAAATATAACTTATTCCTTTTTTTGGCAAAGTTTCATTCATACTGCCGACGCGGTAGCCCTGTAAATCCAGTGTAACATATTTAAATCCCAAATTTTTAAATTGCAAAATAATTTCTTCGCGCAGATTTAAAATTTTTTCAAATTCGGCGGGCAAAATTTCAATTCGTGCAATTTCTCCGTGTATTCTTACTCTGAATTGTTTAAAATTTTTTTCCGATAAAAATTGTTCGGCGGCGTCAACCATTTTCAATTTTTCGGCGGTAATATTTTCGCCGTAAACAAATCTGGACGCAAGGCAAGCAAATGACGGCTTATCGAACGTCGGCAAATTTAATTCCTTCGAGAGGGCGCGTATTTCGCCTTTAGAGAGGTTTACGGCGCGCAAAGGACTTTTTATACCAAGTTCGTCAATCGCCTTTAAACCGGGGCGATAATCGCCCATATCGTCCATATTTGAACCTTCTGCAACATTGCTGATTTTATTTTCGGCGGCAATTTCTAAAATTTTCTTGAACAAATTTTTTTTGCAAATGTAACAGCGATTTGGCGGATTGTTGCTGATATTTTCCACGCTTAAAATATTTTCGCTGAAAGAAATTTGGCGAATATTTTCGGCGCGGCAAAATTCTACCGACTCTTTAATTTCTCGTTCAGGAAAAAATTCTGACGTTGCAGTTATCGCAATGGCTTTATCGCCCAAAACTTCATGCGCCACTTTCAATAAAAATGTCGAATCGACGCCGCCGCTAAATGCTACTGCAACATTTCCCATTTCGCACAGATTTTTTTGCAGTTTTTTTAGTTTCTCGTACAAAATTTTCACTCCTGTTTATTTTATTGTACCAAAAAACCTGCCGAAAATTTTTTCCGACAGGTTTAATTCTTTCTGAAAATTATGCAGTCATCTTGTCAAATTCTTCTTGAGGTACGAGAGTTACAAGCCCCATAATCGCTAAAATTTGCTCCAATGCAACACGTGGCGACGAAGTATTTTTTATGACAAAATTAACGTCCTGCCATTGTTCAAATTCTTTGTTTGTGTCGGCGTATTCGACAAAATATTTTATTTCGTCATTTGAGCAACCCGCGCGCAACATTCTTTCAATAAAAACTTCTTCGTTAATCATCAAAAAAATTGTTACAAGGTCTTGATTTATAAATTTTGTAAGTTGCTTAATGCCGCCGGAATTCATCAGTAACATAATACTGATTTGATGTTGCTGATAAGATTCCAACACGTCGGATTTTCTCAAGCCGAATGAACTGCCTTGATATTGGGTGTTGACGATTAATTTTTCTTGTGCGTAAGCATCGGGTTTAACCGTTTGAAAAAGTTTGCGCTTGTAGGCGTAGCGATCGTCAAAATGTTTCGTAGTTACAGAGGGAATATAATGAACGCCCATTGATACAAGTTGTGAAATCATTGAGGCTTTGCCGGAGGCGTGCGAGCCTAAAAGTGCATAAACTTTATTTTGTGCCATTAAAATTTCTCCTTCGTCGAAATTTAGATGTTCAGTGTGTCAGATGATCAGATTGCCAGTATTTACTAACCACTGACCATCTGACCACTGACTACTGACTACTGACCATCTAGCCATCTAGTCAATAATTTTCTGCGGTAATTTCAAAATAACTTTGCGGGTGGTTGCAGACAGGGCAAATATCAGGCGCGGCAGTTCCAATTACAAGATGCCCGCAGTTGCGACATTCCCAAACTTGTACACCGGCTTTTTTGAAAACTTCCTGCGTTTCAACATTTTTCAAAAGTTTGCGGTAACGTTCTTCATGATGTTTTTCAATCGCCGCAACTCCTCTGAATTGTTCCGCCAATTCGGTAAATCCTTCTTCATCGGCTTCGCGTGCCATTCTTGCATACATATCTGTCCATTCAAAATTTTCGCCTTCAGCCGCATGCAAAAGATTTGTCGGCGTGTCGCCCAATTCGCCCAACGCTTTAAACCAAAGTTTTGCATGTTCCTTTTCGTTGTCGGCAGTTTTCAAAAAGAGCGCGGCAATTTGTTCGTAGCCGTTTTTCTTCGCAACTGATGCGAAATAAGTATATTTGTTACGCGCTTGAGATTCACCGGCGAACGCTTCCCAAAGATTTTTTTCTGTCTTCGTACCGGCAAGAGATTTTTTCTTTGGAACGGGAACAATTTTTGTAAAGTCGGTTGCAGGGTGTTTGCAAATCGGACAAATAAAATCTGCGGGCAATTCTTCGCCAACATATTCATAGCCGCAAATATTGCAACGCCAAATAGTTTTGCCGTCTTCAGTTTTACCTGCGGGCGCGGGTTTCGGTTTAATATTTTGCTGATAAAAATTGTAAGTTGCAGATTGAACGTCAGTAAATTTTTCCATATCGACGACATCAGCAATAAAAATTGTGTGCGTTCCTGCGTCAACCGCGTTAATCACGTTGCCGCTAATGTAAGAATTTGTACCTTCGGTAATTGCAAGAGTGCCGTTTGCAGTGCGTTTAACTTTGTCGAAATCTGCAAATTTGTCAACGTCTTTGCCACTCTGAAAACCAAAACGTTTGAAAAGTTCAAAATTTGCCGCCTCGCTGATAATCGACGCAGTAAATTTTTTCGACTCTGCAATTAAATCGTGCGTGTAATTTAATTTGTTTACGGCTACAGAAATTCTTGCAGGATTCGCCGTTACTTGCGTTACAGTGTTAGTGATGCAAGCGTTGTCCTTCGTTTCGTTCGTGGAACTCAAAACAAATAAACCGTACTGAATGTTGAATAAAACTTTGCTGTCCATTTTTTGCCCTCCAAAAAAATTTTTTTTTATGTTTTGTATATTTTATCACGTTTCACAATTCCTTGTAAATGTCAAGACTGGTTATAAAATTTTTCTTTTGGTACAATATGAAAACCCCGATTTTTTTTAGAAATTTTTCAGAAAGGAGCGGGCGAAATGAAATTAAAAACTGTGGTTAAACGTTCAGGCATTGCTGTAGAATACGACCGCGCAAAAATTTTCAACGCCATAGCCGGAGCGAATAACGACGCAACAACCGTTGAACATAAATTGCAACCGGCTGACATTGAAAATGTTACACAGGCTGTAGAGCAAGCTATTTCCGATCGTGAAAGTATCGACGTTGAAGAAATACAAGACGAGGTGGAAAAAGCACTAATGGCGGGCGGATTTTTTGACGTGGCGAAACAGTATATAGTTTATCGTCAGAAACACGCCCAACGCCGTGCGGCTCAAAAAAAATTAATGGAGACTTACAAAGATATTTTCTTTGCAGATTCGGTAAGCATTGACTTGAAACGCGATAACGCCAACATAAATACTGATGCGTCAATGGGAATTATGCTTAAACTCGGCGCGGAAGGTGCAAAACATTTTGTAGACAATTATGTTTTACCTGAAGAATTTGCAACGGCTGACAAAGAAGATTGGATTCACATTCACGACAAAGATTTTTCATTAATTACTTTGAATTGTTGCCAAATTGATTTACTGAAACTTTTTCACGGCGGCTTTTCGACAGGACACGGTTTTCTGCGCGAGCCAAATTCAATTCGTTCATACGCCTCTTTAGCGTGCATAGCGATTCAATCCAATCAAAATGATATGTTCGGCGGGCAGTCAATTAACGCCTTTGATTATGCAATGGCTGAAGGCGTCAGAAAATCTTTCAAAAAAATCATAAAGGCGGAAGTAGATCGGGCTTGCGAATTTTGCGACGTTACACCCGCCGCCGAAATTGATTTTAATGTTTGCACTTATTCGGAAGGTGATAATCCTGCCGCAGTGGAAAATTTAACTGCGGTTGCAGGTTCAAAAAAATTGGCAGAAAAAATTTACAGTCAGGCTTGCCGAGACGTTGAAGAAGAAACTCATCAAGCTATGGAGGCGCTAATTCATAATTTTAACACCTTGCACTGTCTGCCATATTCTGAAAAAATTTGGATTTTCGATTGCGAAAATTATACTTTAAATTTAATGGCAATAGGCGAACTTGCAGAAAATTTTGTTCCCAATCGCTATAAAGTTATTTCGCTTAATAAAAATACCGGCAAAAGCGAATTGAAATTTGTTACTGCGATAGAAAAAAAAGATAATCATCGCCGGCTTGTTACAATTACTGATAACGCAGGGCGCAAAGTTACCACTACCGACAATCATAAAATTATGTTCCTCAACAACAACGGCAAAATTGGCGAAGATTTCCCTGAAGATATAACTAACGTGATTTCACCGCGTAAATTTAATGATATTGACGTTGAGGACAAAATTTTCATCGGCGATTTTAAATCTCGTAAAAAACAAAATTACGATTTACCGTATATCGAAGTAACTGCCGAATTTGCAAAAATTGCCGGTTATTATGTAGCCGAAGGCAGTATCAGCGGCGGCAGTCAGCTTTCATTTGCTGTTTGCGATACCGAAAAAGAAAACGAACTTATAAATCTTATGAAAACCGTTTACGGTGAAGATGTAACATATAAAAAATATACGCGGAAAAACGGCGCACCGCATTTGATTAATTTCAATGTCGGTAAAGTTTGGGCAGACGCTTTTAAGTATTATTTCGGTGAAAATTCTCATTGCAAGAAAATTCCGTTGGAAATACTTTTTGCCAAAAATAAAGCCGTCAAAGTAAATTTCTTGAACGGTTATTTGAAATGTGACGGCTCCATAAAAAAGAGATACGCCGGAGCTACTTCAGTATCACGGCTTTTAATGAAACAGTTACATTTGCTGATTCTTTCATTGGACGAATTGACGGTTATAAATGAACGTGATACACATTCCGCCGCTTATGGTTCATCGCACATTCACGAAATAAATTTCTGCGGGAACGCCGGAAAAAGAATGGAACTTGAATTTGATTTTGAATCAGTAAGAGTTGAATTGCGTAAATATTCATTTGAATTTTTGAAGGATTTATATTATCGCAATTTTAGCGGCAGACGTCCGCACAGTCCCATTTCAAAAGAAATGATTGACGCCAAAATTTCTGAAAATCAAAATTTGAAGGTGGCGTCAAATATTTTTGCTGTTCCCATTAAAGATTGGAATTTTTCAAACAGCGGCGAAGAATACGTTTACGATTTGTCAGTTGAAGATAACGAAACATTTTTAACTGAAGATTGTATCTTTGTACATAATTCTCGCGCAGGAGCGCAAGTGCCCTTCAGTTCAATAAATTATGGAATGGATACAAGCCCCGAAGGTCGCCTTGCAACTCGTGAAGTTTTAAATGCGATTGAAGCGGGACTCGGTAACGGCGAAACGCCAATTTTTCCAATTTCTGTTTTTCAACTTAAATCAGGAGTCAATTACAACGTTGACGATCCAAATTATGATTTATTCCGGCAGGCGTGTAAAGTCAGTGCAAAAAGACTTTTCCCGAATTTCGTAAATTTAGACGCGCCGTATAATTTGCAATATTACAAGCCGGGCGATTATAACAGTTACGTTGCAACAATGGGTTGCCGTACCCGCGTTATGTCAAATGTTAATGGCGCGGAACAATCCGGCTCTCGCGGTAATTTCTCTTTCGTTACAATTAATTTGCCGAAACTTGCACTTGAGGCAAAGGGCGACGTTGAAGAATTTTTCCGCCTTTATGACAAATATATTACCATTTGCCACGATTATTTATTATTCCGTCTGAAAACTATCGAAGAAAAGCACGTCTATAATTTCCCATTTTTAATGGGGCAAGGCGTCTGGATGGATTCTGATAAATTGAAACCTACCGACAAAATTAAAGACGTTTTGAAACACGCCTCTTACTCAATCGGTTTTTGCGGGCTTGCAGAATGTTTGGTTGCTTTAATCGGCAAACATCACGGACAAAGTACGGCGGCGCAGGAACTCGGCTTAAAAATTGTCGGACATCTGCGCGAACGTACTGATGAATATACAAAAATTGAAAAACGCAACTGGACGACTTTTGGAACGCCTGCCGAATCTACCGCAGGACAATTCCAACGTTCAAATCGTAAGAAATACGGAATTATTAAAGGTGTTACAAGCCGCGATTACATGACAAATTCCAGTCATGTACCGGTTTATTTTCCAATTACGGCACATAATAAAATTCAAATTGAAGCACCGTATCACGCACTTTGCAACGCCGGGCACATTGCTTATATTGAAATGGACGGCGACCCGACTAAAAATATTTCGGCATTTGAGGCGATTGTCCGCGCAATGCACGATTCAAATATGGGCTACTTTTCAATTAATCACCCTGTAGATCGTGATCCCGTTTGCGGTTACACGGGTATTATTGCCAATGAATGTCCGCACTGCCACAGAAAAGAAATTGAACGCGGCACTTTCCACATTGACAGGCTTTTGTAGTGTGGTAGTTTTATAGTTGGATAGTTGGATAGTATGTTAGGTACTGTGGAATAAATCTGTTTTTTAAATTTTTTTATATTTAAAGTACTTTTTCTTTGCTCGCCCAAAGAGCAAACGCTCCTACTCGTCGCCTTTGCAAGTACCAAAAAGAAAAGGCGTTTTGCGGTGCTGTTTTTTCGTCCTCGAAAAAAACGCACCGCCCGAGCCGCACGTCCTGTGCGGCATCTTAGTTTTTCGTTCTTAGTCAACTTTTTCTACTACCGCACTACAACACTACCGCACTACCACACTATCACACTACAAAAAGATTGACAGAAAAAATTTTTTATGATATTCTACTGCGCGTCAGAAAAAGGCGCGTTATTTTTTTGCGCCGAATGTTCCACCGCTCAACTAAGGTTTTTAAATCTGAAATTTCAGTACCGAAATTGGCGAGTTCATCTTTTTTTGGAGGTGTTTAAGTAATGTATGCAATTATCAAAACCGGCGGCAAACAATATAAAGTTTCCGAAGGCGACGAAATTATCATTGAAAAATTGGAAGTCGAAGAAAAAGACTCTGTAACTTTTGAGGAAGTTTTGGGCATTTTCGACGGCGAAAAATCTAAAATTGGTACCCCTGTCGTTAAAGGTGCTAAAGTTACCGCAACCGTTGTGAAAAATGGCAAAGGTCCCAAAATTCGTATTTTCAAATACAAACACAAGACAAATTATCGTCGTCGTCAAGGACATCGTCAACCTTTCACAAAAGTTAAAATTGAAAAAATTGAGGGTTAATCCATGATTGTTGCGGAGATTTACAGGCACGAAGACGGAAAAATTACAGGCTTTAAAATCGAAGGACACGCCAACACCGCGCCGCACGGAAAAGATATTTACTGCGCGGGCGTTTCAACAGTTACGCAAGCGGCATATTTGTGCATTGTAAAACATTTACAACGCGATATTGAAGGCGATTCTTCAAGCGGCAAACTTGAATTGGAATTGAAAACGCCGCCTGATGATTTAACAGAGGCGGTTTTCCAAACAATGTTAATCGGTCTTCGTGAAATTGAAAAACTTGCTCCGCACGCTTTGAAAGTTATCGAATAGAGGTGACATTAAATGTTGAATTTTGATTTACAACTTTTCGCACATAAAAAGGGCGTCAGCTCCACTCGTAACGGTCGTGACAGCGAATCCAAACGCTTGGGCGTTAAGGAACAAGCCGGCACTGTTGTTACTGCAGGCAGTATTTTAGTTCGCCAACGCGGAACACATTTTCATCCCGGTTTGAATGTCGGACGCGGTAACGATGATACTCTTTACGCAAAAATTGACGGCAAAGTTGCATTTGAACGTAAAGGCAAATATCAACGCAAAATCAGCGTCTATGCAGTCGAAAAAGCTGCTGAAGTTGCTTTGGCAAAATAAATTTGTTCGTAAAATAAAAAAGCCGCCTCTTCTTGAGACGGTTAATTTTTTTTGTAAATTTTTATGCCGTGTTATATGTTGAAATTGATTTCAAATATTTACCACGCTACGGCAATGAACTAGGGCGTGTAGAAAAAATCAAATTTTACTGATGAAATTTTTTTAAATGTACTTTCTTTTTTCCGAAGCAAAAAAAGTACTAAAAAGCCGCGCAAGTACCAAAGAAAAACTGCTTAAACGAATCCGCAAAGTTGCCCTTAGCCCTTTGCCCCTTTAATAGGGACTAGGGACTAGTGGTTAGTGAAAAATTCCCCTGCCCTTTGCCCCTATACCGCCGCACTTTGCGGATGTAAAAAAAATTTGTGGATTTTGGAATTATTCAACACGCACTAGGGTATTTTAATAATTAATTAATGGCGATATTTTCCAAAAAATATAAAAAATTAATCAATCTCCTTGCAAATAAAAAAATCCGCCTTGTTTAAGGCGGTTAATTTTTTTGTAAATTTTTATATTACGCGCTTAAAGTGCCGTGTTGCTTGACGAAATTAATCAAGCCGCCCGCCTGTGCGATACCTTGTACAAAAGTCGGCAACGGGTGTGATTTATAAGTTTCGCCTTTGGTAATATTTTCGATTGTTCCTGTGTCAGTGTCGATTTTTAAAACGTCATTGGCGGAAATTTTTTCTACGTCGTCGCCGATAGCGGCAGACCGATATTAATTCCGTTGCGATAAAAAATTCTTGCGAAACTGGCTGCAATTACTACGGGAATACCGCTGGCTTTAATTGCAACCGGAGCATGTTCACGGCTTGAACCGCAACCAAAATTTTTGCCGCCTACCATTATATCGCCCGCCTTGACATTCGCCGCAAAACTTTCGTCAATGTCTACCATGCAATGTTTCGCCAATTCGGCAGGATCAAATGTATTTAAATAGCGCGCAGGAATAATAACATCAGTATCAATGTTATCGCCGTAACGCCAAACTTTGCCTTCAACTTTCATTAAATTCGCTCCTTTCTTTTCAGATGGTCAGATGGTCAGATTGTCAGATTGCCAGATTGTCAGTGGTCAGTATTTTACTATCCATCTATCCATCTATCCATCTAGCCATCTATTCATCTAGCCCCTAATTCATCAGGCGTGGCAATTCTACCGAGAACGGCAGACGCCGCCGCAACGTGAGGACCTGCCAAATAAACTTCGCTGTCAACGTGTCCCATGCGTCCTCTAAAGTTTCTGTTCGTAGTTGAAACGCAACGTTCACCCGCCGCCAAAATTCCCATATAGCCGCCTAAGCAAGGTCCACAAGTCGGACAGCTTACAACGCAACCCGCGTCAATGAAAACATCAATCCAATGGCAATTAATCGCCTCTTTGTAAATTTCTTGACTGCCGGGAATAATTATGCAACGCACGTCGGGGTGAACTTTTCTGCCTTTCAAAATCCCCGCCGCAATGTTCAAATCTTCAAGTCTGCCATTCGTACAAGAACCAATTACAACTTGATTAATTTTAATTTCGCCGAGTTCGTCAACAGGTTTAACATTTTCAGGCAAATGCGGTAACGCTACAACAGGTTTTAATTCGCTGAGATTAATTTCTACAGTTTGGCAGTAATTAGCCCCTTCATCGGCGTTTACAGGCTCATATGGATAGTTTACGCGGCAACCGACATAAAATTTTGTAACTTCGTCGAAGGGGAAAATTCCCGCCTTGCCGCCCGCCTCAATCGCCATATTTGAAATTGTCAGCCTGTCTGTCATCGTTAATTCCTTAACGCCTTCGCCGCTAAATTCAAGCGATTTATATAACGCGCCGTCAACGCCAATTTTTCCAATCAACGTTAAAATTACGTCCTTGCCGCTGATATTTTTCGGCTTCTTGCCGGTAATTTTTACATTGATGGCTTCGGGAACTTTAAACCACGCCTTACCCGTCGCAAGACCAACTGCTAAATCTGTTGTGCCGACGCCGGTTGAAAAAGCATTTACCGCGCCATAAGTGCAGGTGTGCGAATCCGCGCCAATTATTAACATGCCCGGCGCAACAATTCCAAATTCCGGCAAAATTACATGTTCAATGCCGACGCGCCCTGCCTCGTAATAATGTTTGATATTATTTTTCTTGGCGAAGTCGCGCATTATTTTTGCAAGTTCGGAACTTTTAATATCTTTCGCCGGTTGAAAATGATCGGGTATTAAAGCAATTTTTTCAGGATTAAAAACCGGCTTGCCAATTTTTTCAAATTCCTTGATTGAAGGAGGTCCTGTAACATCGTTAGCCATAACCAAATCTAAATCGCAAATAACAAGTTGCCCCGCCGTGACTGAATCTAAGCCCGCATGACGCGCAATTATTTTTTCGCTCATTGTCATTGCCATTTTATCACTCTCCCAAAATTTATGATTTTTAAATTATACACAGTTAATTTTGAAGTTGCAAATTGTAGTAGGATAGTGCGGTAGTGGTGTAGTGCGGTAGTAAAAAGCGTTTTTCTTTTGGGGCGGCAAAGAAAATTACATTTCAATATAAAAAAATTCTCAGAGTTTACCAACAACCCCCTAACTACTAACTACTACCAACTAACAACTACCTATCTACCCTGTTGCAATTTGAATCAGAAAAAAATCTGCCTTTGCAAAAATTTTCAACAGAGACTTTGAAAATATATTGACAGTTCATTTGTACACATTGCGCCGCGCATTTTGTCGGTTGAAGTTACTTCACAAAAAATTTTTTAACTCAAATTCTTATTGCCAAAAATTATTATGGCGTATAAAATAATAGCGGAGGTGTTAAACTTGAAAAGAGTTTACAATTTTAATCCGGGTCCGGCAACATTGCCGCTGGAAGTTTTACAAAAGGCACAAGAAGAATTTTTGAATTTTGACAATTCAGGAATGTCGATAATTGAAATTAGCCACAGAGCAAAACCATATGAAAAAGTTCACAATCAAGCAAAGGCAGATATTTTGGAACTTATGGGACTTGGCGAAGACTACGAAGTTTTATTTATTCAAGGCGGCGCGTCGTTGCAATTTTCAATGGTACCGCTGAATTTCGCCACGAAAGAAAAACCGGGCAGTTACGTTTTGAGCGGTACTTTTTCTTCAAACGCTTACAAAGAGGCAAATATTTTGGGCGTCGGTCAAGTTGCCGCGTCAACCAAAGACGAAAATTTCAAGCGCGTACCGCGTCAAGACGAATTGAAAATTGATAAAAATTCGGCTTACCTGCACATTTGTAACAACAATACAATTTTCGGTACAGAATTTCATTATATTCCCGAAACTGACGGCATCCCGCTTTTTGCCGATATGTCATCAGACTTTTTGAGTCGCCCGATGGATTTTAAAAAATTTTCATTAATTTATGTCGGGGCTCAAAAAAATCTCGGTCCTGCAGGCGTCGTTATTGTCGTTGCAAAAAAATCTTTAATTGAAAAATCGCCTGAAACTTTGCCGACAATGTTGCGCTATGATACTTTCTACAATAAAAATTCTTTGTACAATACGCCGCCCGCGTTCAGCATTTACATGGTCGGTAAAGTTGCCGCGTGGATTAAAAATCAAGGCGGACTTCCCGAAATGCAAAAACGCAACGCCAAAAAGGCTGAAGTACTTTACGCCGCCATTGACAATTCAGACGGCTTTTATAAAGGACACGCCGACAAAGACAGCCGCTCCTTTATGAATGTTACTTTCAGACTGCCGAACGAAGATTTAGAGAAAAAATTTGTTGCTGAGGCACTGGAAAATAATTTAAGCGGCGTAAAAGGTCATCGCAGTGTCGGCGGTATGCGCGCCTCAATTTACAATGCAATGACGCTTGAAGGCGTCGAAACGCTTGCAAACTTTATGGAAAATTTCCGCCGTCAAAATTCTTAAGGTGATACTAATGAAACTCAAAAATAAAATTGCGTTATTGTCAACGCTTTTAATGTTACAGACTTTTGGCGTAAACGCGGCTGAAGTCGATAAAGAAATTGCAATTTTCGCCGCCGAACAAGATCGAACTGATGAAGAAGTTGAAATTTTCAGCCGTGAATCTTTGGACGCTGCCAAAAATAAACCGAAAACTAAAAATGAATTGAAAGCTGAAGAAAAACGCCTTGAAAAAGAACGCGAAGAGGCGCGGAAAAAAATTAAAGAGGAACGCAAAAAAAGCCGTGACGAACTCAAAGGCAAAGTTCCGCTTTCAAAAAATCCTGCGCCTGTTTTAAGAAATTCATCAAGCAATTTCAACTATACGCCATCGCAAAATCAAAATGTTTCACCGATAAAAGACACGCAGAAAGTTCCGGAAATTCCCGCAATTAAAGAAAATCCGCAGTTTCCGGCTGTTAAGCCTGTCGAAGAAATAAAACCCGTCGAAGAAATAAAACCTGTTGAAGAAATTCAGCCGGTTAAAAATGTTCCGACGGAAACAACCAAAAATCTTGACACGACAAATAATATTGTCAATCGTTCCAATTTTAATGAATTGGTTCAATCTGTGGATTTTACGCCGCTTTATCTGCCGCAAAAATCAGGCTACAAAATTACTTCAATGAGAACGCTTGATAATCGCATTGCAGAAATTCGCTACAGCCGCAAATGGGAGCCGAATGTTTCTTTGCAAGTTCGCACTTACCGTCGCGCTGACGGCGAAGAATTGCAGGACATCAGCGGCATTAGCGGCGTTAAATGGCGCGTCAATGTTACAAACGGCATTACAACCTACCTTGCGAAAATTGACGAAAATAAACACGTGGCGGCGTGGGCTGTAGGAAATTACACTTTCTCGGCATATGTTGAAAATATTTCTTTTGCGTCATTCTATTCTATTGTTGCCGATGAACTCGTTGACTTGTCACAACATTATTATTTGAGTTAAATTTTTAATAAAAATTTTGTTTATGGCATCTACCGCACTACAAACGCGGCGTAACTATGACAAAAATTAAATTTTAATGGCAGTTGACGCCATAACTTTTCAAAGATATAATTATACGGTAATTATATGACTTTCATTTTTTTTTCATTAGTCTTACAATTTCAATGGATTTTTATACCGAAATTGTAAGCAGTAATTGTCTTAATAAATAAAAAGGAGGTTTTTACATGCAAAACATCAAAATTAGCAGCCCGCTAAACGGTAAGTTAGTTCCGCTTAGCGAAATCGATGATCCCGTATTTGGTAGCGGCGCAATGGGTCGCGGTGTAGCGATCAAAGATCCTGAAGGAAAAGTATATGCGCCTTTCGACGGTGAAATTACTGTTTTCTTCCCAACAAAGCATGCCATTGGTTTAAAATCCAATGACGGAGTTGAACTTTTAATTCATGTCGGTATGGATACGGTTCAACTTAACGGCAAACATTTTACCGACAAAGCAAAAGTCGGCGACAAAATCAAAAAAGGTCAAATCCTTCTTGAATTTGATCCTGCCGCAATTAAAAAAGCCGGTTATCAAACAACAACTCCTATTGTTGTTACTAACCACACCGAATTTGGCGACATTACTTTTGAACTCAAAGGTCAGCCTTCAATTTTACTTAAAGCTGACGGCAGTAACTCTACTGCACCTGCTGAAAGCGGCGGCGCGGCTCCAAAGAAAGTTTCAACCTCTAAAGCGGCGGCAAGCAGCGGCGGCGATGACGAAGATGCACAATATGCAAATCTTCCTGATGAAGAGCGCGTTGCAAAACTCATTATGAAATATGTCGGCGGTCCCGATAACGTTCGTACCGCTGAACACTGTGCGACTCGTCTTCGTCTTATTGTCAACGACAAATCCAAAATCCAAGAAAAGAAAGTCGAAAATATTGAAGGCGTTAAAGGTCAATTCTTCGCCGCACAACAATATCAGATTATCTGCGGTACAGGTTTTGTTGACAAAGTTACCGAAGAATTTATTAAATTGAAACCGTCATTGGGCGCGGGCGGCGGTAAAGAAGCTGCTTACGAACAAATGACATTGGTACAGAAAATTTCTCGTACACTCGGCGACGTTTTCGTTCCGATTATCCCTGTTTTGGTTGCTACAGGTCTTTTCATGGGTCTGCGCGGCGCGTTGACATCTTTGGAAGGTGTTGAATGGAGTCCTACATTCACACTTATGACACAAGTTTTGACTGATACAGCATTTGCATTCTTACCCGCCCTTGTTTGTTGGTCTACAATGAATAAATTTGGCGGTACTCCGGTTATTGGTATCGTTCTCGGTCTTATGTTGGTTTTCCCTGCGTTACCTAACGCTTATGTAGTTGGTGGCGCGGCTAATGATTTGGTTAATGCAGGCTTAACTTGGCAACAAGCAGCAGGAATGGAAGAATGGGCAGGCAAAGTGCCGATTCCGTTGGATCTCGGATTCATCACAATCCCGCTCGTAGGTTATCAAGGTTCAGTTCTTCCGGCTCTCGTACTTGGTATTTTCGCCGCTAAATTCCAACAATGGCTTAAAACTTTTGTTCCCGATATGATCGACTTGATCGTAACTCCTTTCTTGACATTGACATTCTCAATGGCTCTCGGTTTCATCGTTGTCGGTCCTATCATGCATGGTCTTGAACAAGTCGTATTCGGCGCAGTTCAAAACTTCTTGGGTATTCCGATTGTCGGCGGTCTCATCATTGGCGGCTTGCAACAAGTCATCGTTATTTTCGGTGTTCACCACGTATTCAGCGCGTTGGAAATTTATCTTTTGTCAACTCAAGGCAACGATCCTTTCAACGCTATCATCACTTGCGCAACTATCGCACAAGGCGGCGCGGCTATGGCTGTTGCTATCAAAACTGTTGACGGCAAAAAACGCGCACTTTACATTTCATCTGCAGTTCCTGCATTCTTGGGAATTACCGAACCTGCAATTTTCGGTATTAACCTCCGCTTTATGAAACCGTTTGCTTATGCTTGCGTCGGCGGTGCTGTCGGTGGTGCAATTTCCAGCGCACTCGGTCTTGCAGGTACAGGTATGGGTATTACCGTTATTCCCGGTATGCTCCTCTACATGAACGGTCAAATTTTGCAATACATCATTTGTAACTTGGTTGCATTGGCTGTCGGCTTCGGCTTGACTTACGCACTCTTTAAAACTGAAGAATAATTTTAAATCGAATAAATATATTTCGTCCTCAAGCGTTGCTTGGGGATTTTTTTTATTTCTGATTTTAATATTTTTATTAGTGGCTGTTGAAAAAATCAAATTTGACTGATGAATTTTTGTTACTTAAATTTTTTAAAATGTACTTTCTTTTTTCCGAAACAAAAGTAGTTGGATAGTGTTGTAGCGGTTAGCTGTTAGCTGTTAGCGGTTAGCTATCTGCTATTGGCTATTGGCTATCGCACTACCACACTAAAAACCGTCCGCACTTTGCGGATTTTAAAAAAATTTGATTGAAATTGCTAACGAATTAAATTTTGTTAGATGATAGCGAAAAACTAAGAGGCCGCACAGGACGTGCGGAGCAAATGCTCGTACTCCTCGCATTTGCAGGCAGGTGCGTTTTTTTCGCGGACGAAAAAACAGCACCGCAAAAAGCGTCTTTCTTTTTGGTACTTGCAAAGGCGACGAATAGGAGCG
>CAJOGS010000039.1 GCA_905234045.1 uncultured Selenomonadaceae bacterium
TTCATCCGATAAGATACAACCGACTCTTTCAACGAAATTGCCGTTACATTTATCCAGTTAGCTTTAATTACCGTGTCGCTTAAGTTAATGGCATTGCCCGTTATGGGCACATTTTTTATGCCTCGCAGAGCTCGTGACTTATCGCAGATAAGTATAACGAGATATACCTATTCCATAGAAACTTGATATACCTATTCCATAGAAACTTGCAAAAAAATAAGATTTTAAAGACCCGATTTGATGTCATAATCTCCTCATCAAATTTTAGGAGGTCTATTTTTTATGGCTTTTCAACAACTTATCGCTAAAAAAATTAAACTTAACGGCTTGATGGGAATCCAACATCATATGCTCGACCGTGACCGCGTTAAAACCAATCCTGACATTGATTTGTCGCGTTCTCATCTCAATTACTTCATTGAAAATTTGACTGCAGAAAATTTAAACTCTCGCGTCAAAGCCAGAATCAAGCAACTCAATCTCAAAAAGCGTCCGCGTTCTGATGCCGTCGGACTTGAAGATATTGTTGTAAAAGCATCGCAAGATTTTATACTCAATGCTGATGCTGAAACTCGAGAACATTATTTTACCGACGCTCTCCATTTCCTCCAAAGTCGCTACGGCAAGGAAAATGTGATGTACTGTCATTGTCATCTCGACGAATCCAACCCTCACATTCACGTCGGCATTGTTCCCATTACTCCTGACGGTCGTCTTTCCGCAAAAACTTTATTCTCTCCGAAAACTCTCGAACAATTACAAACTGATTTTCATCGCATTGTTTCTTCTCACTACGGTCTTGAACGCGGCGAACCTCATGCAAAAAAATATTTGCCGGTTCAAAAATTTAAGGCTCAACAGGCTAAACTTAAAGCCGAGCAATTCACCCAAAATTTGCAGACTGCCGACATCACTCAACAAAAGATTGAGCAGGTCAATAAAGCTGTCCATTACGCAACTACTGGCATCATTTTCACTTCGGAAGATAAAGAAAATGTTCAATTACCTACTGCTGATTTCCTCGCTTTACGACACTTTGCCGAACAAGGCATTAAAGCCGTTGCCAAAATCGACCTTCTCAATGATGACATTCAAAAACTAAAGCATGATGAGGCACAGGCTCGTTCTGACTTATCCTTTTTTCTTCACGAACTTTCCAAACTTGAAAAAGATACTGAAAAATATTCTGCTGTTCCCAAACTTTGGCGTAAACATATCGACGACTCTATTGACTTTTGGAAGAAACAATTCACCGGTTATTGCCACGATCTCAACCGCAATATCGTCAAGGTATTTATTACTACTCATGGCGACTTCGACAAAACTTTTCAAATTATGCACAGCCTTATCAAAAATACCGGCGTTAAAGATATTGAAAAACATATTACTGAAACTATTCGCTCTGCCAAACTTCAACTCAAAAATCATTTCCACCCCATCGTTCATCAACCGTCTTGGAAACCGCCCAAACCTTCGGAAACCGACTACCAAAAAACCGACGAAACTCCTCTTGTCTCTGCTCAAGTCGTTAAACTCAGCGGCGATGACATCAACTGGGACATGATTAACTGGAATTTACTTTCCGAACTCGACAAAGACGAAATCCGTCACAAAAAAATCCTCCGTGAATTGTAATTTTTTGCATTACTTGCCGAGAATTGGGAACACCTGAAAATTATCTGAAACGCCGTCTTTGCACCACTGCCGAGAAGTGGGTACGCTTTCATAAATCGCGTCAAATCAACATTCTAGCATTTTACCGTTCCCGTTTTTGAAAAATTTTGCACCACTTGAAAATTGGCGTTCCAATGCGGATTTGCACCACTTCCAGATTTTTTTCAGCGTTTTTTTGGCGTTCCAATGCGGGTTTGCACCACTTGCCGAGAACGGGGAACGCTACTACCGAGAACGGGGAACGCTACTACCGAGAACGGGGAACGCTTGCACCACTTGAAAATGCCCGAAAATGGCGTTCCAATGCGGTCTCGCGGCTACGCTCAAAAATCCTATAAGATTTATAAGAATCTATAGCGCGTGGGCGGCTTTTTAATTGCCGCCCCGCTTACAAAAGGAAGAATCAAAATGGAACGAGAATTTTCACAGTTTTGTAATAAATAAAAAAACTCGGCAAAACCGAGTTCACTTTGTTCCTTTGAAAGAAAAAATTCATTTTGTCATGGATTTTTTGAAAGTCTGATAGGCTTGTATTGCGTCTTGGTATTTTTCACTAAACAAACTTTCCTTCATAAGGTCTACGATTACAGAACTAAGGCTAATGTCCTTAGCGAGAGAAATGGCTTTGACAGCTTCTGCTTCTTCGGGATTAAGGTAAACAGTAACCTGATATTTTTCAGCTGGTTTGCCAATCCTTTTCATATCCTCCAGTACTCTTGGCATCAGAAACACCTCCACTATATTACAGATGATTATAACATTGACAAAAAAAATTTAAAAGCTATAATAAAATAAATTTTAAGTTAAAATTATTTAGATTAAAATTGTAATGAAAGTATGGTGAATGTATGGAAAATAAAAAAATGTTTTCAACTAAAGATTCTGCCAAATTTCTTGGAATTTCCGTGAGAAAATTTCAATATCTCCGTCAAGCAGGGGTTTTGAAACCAGACAAATATGGCAGAAATAATTCGGTTTTTTACTCCGAAGAACAGTTGAAAAATTTTTTGAGCGTGAAAAGTTATCGTGACAACAATAATTTAGAGATAGTGAGAGTTGAGTTGCAAGAACCGATAAAGTCGGACGTGGAACATGAACAGAACAACCATTTTCTTAATGTTCTGCCGTCTCAACATTACAACGAGATTACGAAACTTGGAGATAAGTTGAGCAAAGCGGAACCGGGAGAATATTTTAAAACAGCGTTCGATAGAACAGGAACAGTATTTGTATTTGCAAGGTTGGATTATGAAAATGATGCGGGAGTGAAGATAAGCAAAAAGTTGGATAGGGTAGACGACTTGATACTGAACGCGATTTATTCATTTTCAAGAGCGGGATATGAGCAATTTACAGCACGAAATATCTTGCAACACGTGTTTGGAAACGTATCGGATCATTTTCAAGAAGAAACGGTGGGTATTATCGAAGAACATTTGGATAAGTTATCATGGGCAAAGCTGACGTTGACGCATAAAGATACGCTGGGGAATGATAAAGCATTGACGGTAAACGGACAAAAATATTTTCCTTCAATGTTGAGAGAAAATTTGTTGGACGTGACGATGTTGGAATTGAAGTCGAAAGTTTTTGGCAAGCGAATAATGGTTTACAGATTGAACAGGAAGTCCGCACTCTTCAAGTATGCGGAGAGTTTGAATCAGATAACATCGTGGTCGGCGTATTATATGGCAGTACCTTGTCGCAGGACGATTCAAAATGCGGTCATCATAAATTATTTGCTGACGAAAATAGCGTTGATAAAAAATCAAAAAAATCACTATTTGAATGTGGGAGTTTTGTTTGATACGTTGTTCTTGGATTTGCAGTTGGATGTGACGACGCGGAAGAAGAAAAAAGCGATACGCGATGTGGTAAGGCAGATGATGGAGTATTGGGTGAAAATAGGCTTGCTTTACTCTTACAAGTTTGAAAAAATGGGACAGGCGTTTTATAAAATTGTGTTCAACGTGAATTTGTCTGAGGTGATAGGCTGATGGAAGAGAAATTAAAGTACGTTCACGATAATCCCGAAGTTTATTTCACGCAGAAGGCGAAAGACGGCGGGTATATTTGTCCAGTATGTGGAAACGGTTCGGGGCAAAGCGGGACGGGAGTCAAACTCATCAAGGGGCAGACGTTCAGATATAAATGTTTCAAGTGTGGAACGAGTGGAGACGTGATAAATTTCTATGCGGCAGAACATCATCTTTCAAATGCTGAAGCCATTGTTCAAGTCTTTAAAATTTACGGTTTAGATTACAATTCAAAAAATTTTGACGACAAAGCCAGAAAGACTGTTGAGGAAGTTGCTGAAAATTTGAAATTGGCGAATTTGATAGCGGAAGACATAGAAAGAGCGGCAGAAAATCTGAAGCAGACAAATTATTTTCAAAGACGTGGAATATCTGAAGAAGTCGCAGTTCGTTATGGCTGTGGCTTTATCAGAGGTTGGACACATCCGAAAAAGCGAGGTGACAAAAATGTAGTTCCGTCGGACAGAGTAATAATTCCAACTTCCAAAGAATCGTATGTGGCTCGCGCAGTCGATGAAAATAATCGAATTCCCAAAATGAAAGCGGGGGCAAGCAATATTTTCAACATTGATGTTTTGAAAACTTCCAAGCAAAATGTTGTAGTAGTTGAAGGCGAATTTGATGCGCTGGCAATCATTGAGGCGGGAAACGACGCTATCGCTCTCGGCTCAACTACAAATGTCGATAAATTTTTGAGTTGGTTGAAGGAGAATAAAGTTGTTCCGCAAAAGCCGTTGATAATAGATTTTGATAATGACGATGCAGGAAAATCGGCGGAGAAAAAATTGGCGGTAGGACTTGAAAAGTTGGGGATAAGATATTTTTGTCTTTCTTTAAAAGTAGGGGACTGTAAAGACCAAAATGAAAGTCTTGTTAAATTTCGTGATGAGTTTGTTGGCAGAGTAAAAAACATTCATCAAGCGATTGAGGAATTGAAGAAAAATTTGCGTCGAAGTTTGTCAGATTCTGCGAAAGTTTCAAAATGGGAAAAGAGTATATCAAATGCCTGTGACGCAATACCGACAGGTTGGAAAAGTTTGGACGAAGTGTTGGAAGGCGGACTGTATGAGGGCTTGTACGTGATACCTGGAGCAACAGGAACGGGCAAGACGGCGTTTGCGTTGCAGATGGCGTATCAAATAGCGGCGCAAGAAAAAGATGTTCTGTACATTTCACTGGAAATGGGCGAGGAAGAAATTTATGAACGCCATATCAGTCGAATATCGTATCAGTTGTACGGTAATACAACAAAAGCGAAGTCCGTACATTCCATTATTCAGGAGAAAAAAACTGTATCAGCGGCAAAGGAACAATTTGAAAAAGTCGGTTTGTATTTGAGAACGGTCTGCGGAGTCGGCTCAATCGATGCCGACGATATTCGCAAAATCGTAGAAAGGTACAAATATGAATTGGATGCGTTGCCGGTTGTCTTTGTAGATTACTTGCAGATACTCAAAGCTCACGATCCGCATATGACAGATAAGCAAGCAGTGGACTACAATGTATTGAGATTGAAACAACTTTCCCGTGACTTTAAAATACCAATAATTGCACTTGCGTCAATGAATCGAACAAGTTATTCAGATGTAATAAGTATGGTGTCAATCAAAGAATCGGGAGCGATAGAATATACTTCCGATGTTTGCATAGGCTTGCAGATGTCGGCAATGGATAAATTAGTTGATTCTGCCAAAAAGCAGGGGCAGAAAGAAAAGGCGGTACGCGAACTCAAAGCTAAAACAAAACGCGATATGCAGGCGGTAATTTTAAAGCAAAGGAACGGACCGATAGGCGGAGAAATCAGCTTTGAATATTGTGCGATGTTCAATCATTTTGCAGATAAAGGTTCTGATGGAGTAACAGTAAAAAATTTTAATGAGGCTACCAATCTTTAATTCAATTTTTTGACGATGCAAATGTCTCGCCATTCTCGTGGAGTAAGTTCAGCTTGGAAAGCGGTTTCAAAAATTTGATAAAGTTTCTCGTAGCCGATGTGGTTTTCGATGATATTTTTTAAGTCGTCAATTTGCAGAGGGATAATTTTCATTCCGTCAATAAAATTGTTGTCGTTAGCGGTATCATAATAACGCTGATTTTTTCTTCCTCTGAAGTCCGAAACAACATTGATATTTAAGTCGTTTGTGGCAAAGACGCAGTAAGAATTTAAATTTTTAGTTCGGAGAATGTGATTGCCGAGATGTCTTGAAACCGGTTCCATTTCTATACGGCGTTGATTGTTTCGGTCAGCCAAAGTAGCCTCCAGCAAAAGCGAATGAGCAGGATAAAAATCGGATTGGTTGTATTCGTAAACAATATCAGCCTCTCCACCTGCGGCGTGAGTTTTTGGCAATAAATCGACATCGAGTGACAATTTCATATAATCAAGGATTTTCCCTTTTCTGTGGCTGACTTTGTACCACAAAATGCCGAGAACATACTCAAAAATTGTCGGAATGTCGGCATTGTCGGTGACCAATTTTTGAATTTCGGAATCTTCGCGGATGGCAATAAGATTTAAAATCTGTAAAATTTGTTCGTCAGTGAATTTTGAATCAATCAAATGTTGAAGTCTGATATAGCGTTGACGTTCAAGAAGTTCGCTTGCGTCTTGCAAAGATTTTAAGTTCAGTGAAAATTCTTGGTTGATTCCTCTCAAGATTACCGATTCATTTGGAGCGAGGAAGTCTGAAATTTTTTCAAGCGAATAATTTTCTTGCAAAACAGGAGAAGTTGTAAATGCAATGTCCAATAAATTTTCACAGATTGGAGCGAAGTAATGACTCGGAATAATGTCGAGCGTCACTTTTTCATCAGCAAATAAAATCGCGTCGGAAGTTTTCATATATCTGCGATTCAAGTCAAAATAATCCGCAAGACTTCGCTTGGCTTTGATGATATGCAATGTTGCGAAAAATTCACGCCGAAATTTTAACTCTGTATCTGCCGAATCAAATTTTGTAGATTGCAGGTATTGTAAAGGCGACTTTTTTATTTTGGCAGGATTATTTTTTCCGAAAAGAAATTTTTGCCAAAGCGTACCTGTATTGGAAAGTTTTTTTAGGCTTGTAAAAATTTCGTGGACGGCATTTTTATTTTTTTCGACATAAAATTTATGCAAAGCAACGTAGAGCGGAAAATATGCCTTGTCGTAACTGCGACTTTTTCTGTTGATTCCAATTTCAGAAATTATTTCTTCAGTGACAGGTTCAGCGGCAAGAAAATATTTCAGAGCAAGTTTGTAATTTTCTCTGTCCATCAGCCGAGCAAAAATAATGTCGTCAATCGTGATTTTATTTTTGCGAAGAAGTCTTATATTTGCAACAGCTTGCAAAGTAGTTTTTCTGTCGATGCAGAGCGGCAAAATATAGGTGAACTCATCAAAAGAAAGTCCGCCAAGTTTTTCAATTAAATAAATTGTGACTATGAAAGGACGAATTACAGATTTTTCAACGTCAAGAGAAGTTTTCAGAAGTTGCTTGAAATAAATGAAACTGTCGGCAGGAAGTCCCAAAATATTATCAACGGCAAAATTATTTTCTTCGCTGAGTTTCAAAAGTTCAGTTCCAACTTCCGTGAGTCTGCGATTGTCACCAATCAACCCCAACGCAACAAGTCCTGAAGTTTTTTCTCTTGCATCCTTAGCTTTGTTCTTCGCGTCACCTGAAATAAAGCAAACTTCTTGAAGAAAATTGTAGTAAGCAAGTTGAATTGTCTCATTCCAATCTCTGCCAATATTTTCTTTCAAACTCCAAAACTTTTGCAGAAGTGAAAGTTGCTGTTCAATTTTCTTGTTAAAATTTTTAGTCCTGAAACTTGTAGTCCCCAAGCACCAGTAAAAACTTTTATATTTCAAGTACAAACAAATCAACCTGCCTTCATCAAATTTTATAATTCAAAATTAAAACTTCATCGCTTTCGGAAATTTTATCTGTCTTGTGATAATTGGAATTGGCATAACTTTTTTTCAAGTGAACAGCTTGGTAAGCAGAATTTTTCTCAAGCCACTCCAACAAAATTTTATTCTCTTTGCCCTTACTTCGGAGAATATTTGACAACGCAAATTTTATTCCGGCAGAGTTAATTTTATCCAAAAAATTTAATAAATCTTTTTCATCGGATTCAAGCCAGCCGCCATTTTCGTTGTAAGCCGCACAAGTTATCAAATATGGCGGGTCGCAATAAACAAAAGCATCTTCTGAAAGTTTCTCAACTTCAAAATCGCGAAAATCTTGGCAAATAAATTTGCAATTCATTGATTGAACTCGGTCAATGAACGCCGACAATTTTTTTTGCATATTTGAATTGAAATCACGCTTGCCGACCGGCAAATTAAATTTTCCCTCAGAATTGAAACGGATTTGATTGTTGAACGCATAAACAATTATGACATAAAGCATCACATAGTAGCGGTAGTCAATGACTTTGCATTTGTTGAAATCCTCACGAAGTTTGTTAAAAGGCTCGCGATTATATTTTCCAAGTCCGCTACTGCCTTCGCAACCATAAAATTTATAACCGTCGCGGCTGACCAAAGAAAGTCCGTAATCAGCAATAATTTTGTAAATCCAATCCATCACAGAATTTTTTTCCAAATTTTGAAAAGTCTGATACAGATAAATTAAATTTTTATCGCGGTCAATAAAATTTATTTCTTCGCAGTTAATATTTATTCCGACATTGCAACCGCCGCAAAAAATATCAAAAAATCTTTCAATTTTTTTCGGGAACAGCGGCAAAATTTGTGGCAGAAGTTTATATTTTCCGCCTGTATAATTGAGCGGCGACTGAATCATTTCAATTCCTCGCTTCGCATAAAAATAATCTTTCTTCATTGCCGCGAATGTTCGATTTTCCTGTAGTAAACGCTTTGTATTTTTTTGAAAAAACTTCAACCTTGCCTTTCGCATTCAAAATTCTGAAAATATCTTCGTCGGAAATTCTGGCGTTGGAGCGTTCATTTCCTTTCTGAGCCATATTGTTGTACGAAATCAAAATATATTTCGCCTTACAATTTTTTATCAAATCTTCAAAGGCATCGACTGCTTTCAACGTACAGTAATCGCTTTTCAAATTTTTTCTGTCAGGTTTCAAAGCAACTCCATAAACCGGCGGCTTTTCCCATCTCGCAACATTTTCCAACAGGTGGTAAGTATCGGAATACTGCCGAGAATTGTACGGCGGGTCGATGTAAATTAAATCTGCCTTGATATGTTTGATAAGACCATTTGCATTTTCGTTAAAGCAACGATTATTTTTATTTTTGGCAGGAACATTCAGCACTGGCAAGTTCAAATGTTTTTCAAAAATTATTCCGCGTCGCCAAGCGTCATAATGTCCGCAGGTATTGGCAATTTTGTCCATCGCATAAATCAGCGACGCAATTAAAATTGCTCGTTCTCTTTCCGTAACAATTCCCGACAAAAATTTTTTTTCAATGTCTTCGCGAATGAATCCGATTTTTGAACAATCAATCTTGCTGAAGTAAGTATCGGAAAAATTTTCCGTCATATAATTTTCTTCAAAATTTTTATGCTGATTGTATTCCTCAATCAAGCTCGACAAAAAATTAAGCCGAACATTTTCACTTCCGAACCACGCCACGTTGCAAAGATAATTGCTGTAAAGCAAATCGTTAGTGATAATATTTTTTTCTGCAAAAGCTGAGGCAACTGCTCCCGTTCCTGAAAAAATATCTGCAACTGTTTCAACTTCGGAACAATTTTCTTCGACAACTTTTTTGATGAAATCCAGCAATTTGAATTTGTTGCCAAGATAACGCCTGTTTTGTATTTCTGCTCTTTCAGAAATTTTTTCGTCTGCAGTTTGAATTTTTTCTTGATGATGAAAATTAAAATCTAAAATATCATCTGCGTGACAATTAAATACGCGACAAATACTTTCAATCGTTTCCAACGATACATAATCATTGCGATGCAGACGCGAAATAATATTACATGAAATATTTGCCTTTCGCATTAAGTTTACACTCGTAATTTTCTGACTTTCCATTAAGTTAAACAATTTATCATAAACTACAGGCAAAACATTTACCTCCCGCATCAATTTTGCAAATAATATCACGAGAAAATGATTATCTCAAGTTGCATTATTAAAAATTTTCTATACAATATTACTGTACGTTGTCATTGAATAATTTTTAAAATATTCTTTGGAGGAAAGATTATGGAAAATTTACCGAATTATACTTGGATATTCAGCGGCATTGGCACGGAATTGATTACCAGTCTGGTTACAATAATTTTTGTTGGAATTATTACTTACAAGGTGACAACAAAAAGAAATATTCGTCAGAAGCAAACTGCCGGTAAAAATTCGAAACAGTTTCAAACAATGACGTTGAGCAATTCTTCTCTTGTTAAAACTAATCGTAAGTCTGACATTAAATTAAATCAGATTCAAAAAGCTGATGACAACTCTAAACAGACACAAATTGGAGGAATTAAAGATGATGAATGAAATGCAACAAGAAGCTGGCGATAATTCTCAACAGATACAAAATAAAATGGAGAACTGCATTGTAGTAGTAAGTGGAATTGATGAAAAACGGGCTCGAGAAATTTGTGATGAAAAAATTCTTGCACTTCAAAACGAATTAACAGAAGTAGCTATGAATAAAGCTGAAGAAAGAGTACAATATTTCAACAACGATTTAATTACAAGAATGAAAGAAATCGAAAATTCTTTTGAAGTACTTCGCGAACCCGCTTTTCATTTCATACTAAAAGAAGCACAAAAAACAGCCGCTAGAACGGAAAGACCAGCAGATTATAAACTATTGTCCGAACTTTTATTAAGGAGAATTGAAATTGGTAATAACACTAGCGTAAAGGCTGGAATTAAACGAGCTGTCGAAATTGTTGATGAAGTGTCAGATGAATCCCTAACAGCTTTAACTTTAAGTTTAGCCATTATCGGCTATAATCCGTCTTCCGGAAGTATTTTTCAGGGATTAGATACTCTCGATAATTTATTTGAAAAAATTTTAGACGGATATTTACCTAATTCTATAGATAACGAATGGATAGATAATTTAGAAATTGTTGGTGCTATCAGAATATCCCAAATTGGAAAACTGAAGACATTTGAAACAATCTGCTCAAATACGATGTCAGGTTATTGTGTGGCTGGAATAAAAAAGCATTCAGATAATTACAAAAAAGCTTTTGAAATGTTAAACCGTTTCAAGTTACCTTCCTCAACTTTATGTACCAACGAATTAAACGAAGAATATGTTAGACTTTCTTTAGCTTCAAAAAATTTAATTGAAGAACTAAAAATTACAACGACTATTCCTATCAGTAACCTCCAAACCACAGGCGAATTACATCAATCAATAAGCGAAGAACAGAAAAAAATTTTACACGAAATATATTCAATGTATGACAATAGTAGCGATTTATCAAAATCTATTAAAGAAAAATTTAACAACGAGATTGAAAAACGTAAAAATTTGAAAATAGCAAAAGATTGGTGGAACAATATTCCCATTGCATTTAACCTAACGTCGGTAGGCAGGTCTTTAGCCTATGCAAATCTAAAAAGAATTGATCCACAACTTTAAAATTCAGATATCTAGAAAATGTATTCATAGGAAAGAATTTCGCATAACTACGTTATTCTTGGAAGTCTCGAAAGTGCAATAATTACAGACAAAATTTTTTTATGAATACACCTTCTTAAACACCTAAGTGCCCGTTATGGGCAATGGCATTAACTTAACGAAAAGGGAAAAAAATTTTATGATAGTCCTGAAAGGACTGTTATAAAATGAATCCCATAGAAAAGTTGCAAACAATC
>CAJOGS010000040.1 GCA_905234045.1 uncultured Selenomonadaceae bacterium
TTTTGACAAAGAACTGTATAAACAACGCAACATCATCGAACGTTTTTTCCAACGTATTAAAAACTATAGACATATTGCATTTAGGTTCGATAAATTAGCGGTTTGCTTTTTGAATTTTGTGTTACTTGCCGCTTCGGTTATTCACTTTTAATTTACCAACAGCCCCTAATTTGCCAGCCGTCAACAGGAATTTTAATTGAAGATTTTTTGAAATTGTGCAGAAAAGTTTCAGAAATAATATTACCTGCCGAATCTTTTTCAGCTTGAATAGCCGCGCCGACTGTAACTTCAGCAAGATTATTTTTGCCCGTGCCGCCATTGGAAATTGGCAAAATACCTGTAACACCGACAGAAATATTTTCTGTGCCGTCAAAATTTACAGATGAATTACTTTCCAAATTGGTCTGCAAAGTACGAGGATTTAAAAGTTTGGTTGAAGTTTTTGCATTTCCGTCAAGTTCGGCTTTAATTTTGTTTGGCAAATTCAAAGTGGCGTTTTGTGAACCGTCAAAAGAAATTTCAGTGCCGAAATTTTCACCGTCCGAAATTTTGAAAGTTTTGGCGTTTTGAAGTTTAGACGCGGTAGAGGAATTGCCGGAACATTCGGCGGCAGTAGTAGCACTTACAGCATTTTCATTTTTGCCGAGTGCGTCCAAAGTATTTCTAGCCGTTGCGGCGTCCGCGTCGTCCAAAAGTTTTCTTGCAAATTCAGTTAAAGCTGAAACGTCAAAAACATTGTTAGCCGTCGTAAAAATAATTTGATTGGCGGCAGTTTGCAAATTTGAAATGGAAGTGAGCGCGTCCGATTTATTTTGTTTCTGCGCCAGTTGCTCCGCAATGGTAGTAGCAAAATTTGCGTCTTTGTTAATGGCGGCAGCAAGTTCTGAAAGAGTGTCCAAAGTTTCAGGCGAAACACCGACAAGGCGTCTGATAGCCTCTGCAACAAATGCAGTTGTAGCGATTTTTTTGCTGTCGTCATTCGGCTCAGCAGTTGGAGCTTGAGGAGTGCCTGTTAATTCTGGGCTTTCAATTTTTGCATAAGTTTCAGAAAAAATATTGCCGTCAAAATCTTGTTCGGCTTTAGTTGCAGTGTTGGCGTTGCCTGTAAGGTTGCCTTGAATAGTTTCAGGCAATTTCAAAACCATATCATTTGAACCGTCAAAATTTGAAGGTCTGCCGGTGTTCACTGCCAAATAATCTTGAATGGTAAATGAACGGGGATTCAAAAGTTTAGTTGCGCTGTTGGCGTTGCCGATTGCGTTCCCTGTGCCGCCGTTTTCAATTTCCAAAATACCTTTTACGCCGGGATTAATATCAACCGATCCGTTAAAATTAGCGGCGGCGTTGCTTGACAAATTAGTTTGAATTTTGCGGGCAGATTCAAGGATAACAGCTTTTTTCGCCCTGCCGACTGTAACGTCGTCAATATTGTTTTTACCTGTGCCGCCGTTTTCTTCCGGCAAAATACCTGTAACGCCGACAGAAATATTTTCCGAGCCGTCGAAATTAACGGCGTCCGAACTTTGCAAATTTGTTTGAATGGTGCGCGGCGTGTCAAGTGTTGTAGCGGTTTTTGCGTTGCCATCAATTTCAGCTTTAATTTTTTTCGGTAAAATCAAAGTGGCGTTTTCAGTGCCGTCAAAAGAAATTTCATTACCAAAATTTTCTCCGTCTGAAATTTTGAAAGTTTTAGCATTTTTTAGTTTTTCGGCAGAATTAGCGGCGGTATCTTTCGGCAAAAAAGTATCGTTGCATTTATCCCAAAAAATTTTAACGCCGTCCGCGTCAAGAAATTTATTTGTAGGCATTGTTTCAACTCCTTTCAAAACAAAAAGCGGCGACAATTAAGCCACCGCCTTTGCATTTTATTTTTTTATGCCTGATCGTCTTCAGACGCAGTTAAAACATTTACACAGCCAAAGTCAGTTAAGTTTTTACCGTCATATTTGAATTGAGATTTTTTAATTCCCAAAATACGTCCAAAACTATAGCCTGTTTTGTTGTTATAATCAAATTTTTCTTCCTCCCAAGTCGGGTTATTTCCTACTGCGAAAACGGCGGCTTGTGCGCCCAAAAATAAAGCGTGTCCAACTTTTGTACCGCTGCTGCCTGTTTCAGTGCGTGGGATTCTGTTGCACTGGTGAATAACAACGCCGTCATACATACCGAGTGCGCCGCTGAAAATAGGATTGTCTTTACCTCTGATATTTGCGTGTTGCTGTGCATTAATCCAAATTTCATCTGCCATTAAATCCCGGGCTTGCCATTGATCAATTATTAAAATGTATGTGTCCATACCGTCAATACGCACGGGCTTAATCATAGTATTTTCGTCAGCAAGTGCAATTCGTTTAGCCTTGCCGATTAATTTTGTGCTGAAAGTGTCAGCCGCGCCGATTGAATTTTCACTTGTAGCAGTGCCGCCGAAAACAATTCTGTCAGGCGTTGGGTCGGTAGTAAGTTCTTTAAAAATTCTTTTGTCGATACAATCAGCAAGCCATTTGGAAAGTGCAGTGCGTGCGTCTTTTCGCATATCAAGCTGAACGCGCTTTTCTTCCATTTTGCCTTTGATGACAACGGCGTTTCTAATTTGGTCGATAGTAACGGAGAAGTCACGGTAAATCATTTCTTCTTCGTTGCCTTCAAGTTTATCGTCGCCTAAAATACCCGCGCCTGTTAATGGCATTAAAAGCGGAATATGAATAGTATCGCCTGCGTCTTTTGCAAGTTCTTCTTTTATTTGGATAATACTTTCAGGAGAATTGCCGGTAAATTTGTTGAAAAAACTTTTTTGCAATCCTGCAGACCACGTAGACTTCGCCCACGCTTGTAAACGCAATGAAGGCTCAATTTCAGTTGGCGCAGTGTCAGCGAAAAGTTGTAAATTAAAATTAAACATTTTTTAACTTCCTTTCTATAAACCGAGTAACATTTTTTGATAGTTAGGCGGAATTTGATTCCATTTTTTGTTTTGTAACATATCGGCAAGAGCCGCTTGAGAAACGCCGCCGCCGCTTCCCGTCATACCGTTAATTTGATTGGTACGCGGGAAATTATTTGGAGCAGGTTTTTTCGGCTTAGTTTGTTGAGTGCGTTGAGGTTGTTGATTTTGCCCGTTTTCATAGGCGATTTTGGCACGAGAGAAAAAGTCACGAATAACCATAAGGTCAGCAGGGGACGCTATATTATTTGAAATTCTTGCATAGGATGCAGTTATAACTTGTCTGTCAAGTTCGGGTTGCGCGTTGAAAAATTCATTTTCTGCGAACTTTTGAACGGCAGAAAAATTATCAGCGGCTTGTTGCTGTGCAACGTAATTACGATAATCGGAAATAGTTTGGTTGCGGAGCATTTCTTCAAGTTGCATTTGTTGTTGTTGCAAAATTTGACGGTTGGCAATTTCGTTATAGACAAGCGTTTCAGAAAGTCTTTTTGCGTGATTCCAACGAGAAATTTTTGGGTCGTCGTCGTCAAGGTAGTCAAGCCCTTCAACGTCTTCATTTGAAAGCCCGCTCATTTGCATAGCGGTTTGCTTTATGGCGTCGTCAATTTGTTTTGTGAAATTTTCGTCGATTGACGAAGGCTGAAACTGCGGCTGTGCAGGTTGCTGAGATTGAGAAAAATTCTGCTGTGGCTGTGAATTTAAATCGCCGTAGCGTTCACGATAAGCCGCCAAAAGTTTTTCAGTTTCGTTTTTCTGGTCGGTAACTTCTTTAAATCTTGCATAAGGAATAGTTACATTGTCAGCAGGTTTTTCCGGCTCCGGTGCAGGTGCGTTTTCAGTTTCATTTGCGGCGGATTTTTGCATAATTTCCCGTGCAATATCTTCGGGAATACCTTCAAGGTCTTCAGGAATTTGAGAATCATCAGTAAAATTATCTTCCGCGCCGTCCAAAACGTCGCCATATTCTTTTTCGTTGTCTTCGGTCATTTTTTATACCTCCATTTGCCATACTTCAATGCCGTATTCTATAGCGCACATATGCTCAATCCTGCAACCGCGAGCATAATGCCAATCGCCAATGAAAACTGCAATATCTGCGCCCGCCAACAATTCAATACTTTTGCCTAAAAACCACAGCGGCTTTGCATTATGCGGCGCATTTTGGAAGAATGAATCAATAATTTCTACATCTTCCTTATAATGTGTTTTTATTTCTTCAATAACTTTATTACGTTCAGCGAGAATTTGCTCATCAGTTTTATCTTTCATCGGCTGACTGATAAAAATCTTTTTCATTATTTATGCTCCTTTAACCGCGTTATATAAAGCAACGAGCGAATTATAAGTTTCTTTCGGATTTGTAACGCGCTTGCCGTCAATATCCTCAATAGCTTTTAAACCGAGTTTAATCAGTTCAATTCGCAACTTATTAATCCAAATTTGCGTCGTCGTATCTTGAACATTTTCTAAAGTTTTAATTTTGATTTTATTGGGATTGTCGTCGTCCTCAACTAATTTCAAGCCGAATTTGGCAAGTTCAATTTGCATTTGCTCAATCAAATTTTGCGCCGAATCATCAGAAATTTTTTTAGTTTCAGTGTCCGGCGGTGAAAAATCTTTTTTAGCCATTTAATCACTCTTCCCAGAATTTTTTTTATTGTTTGCGCGTTCAGCGATTTTAAAACCTATTTTTGCAAGTTCAATGTTTAACTGCTTGATAAAAACATTGTAGGATTCTTTTCTGATTTTTTTTGCCGCTGAATCAGTTTCAAAAATTTTTTTCATTGCTTAGCCTTCCCAGTAAATTTTTGAACCGACGCCGCCATTTCTCACGTCAACGTGAATGAAATTTGAACTTTCATAAATGCCGATACCGTCAAAAGGCAGTTGGTCAACGTACCACTTGAATTGTCCAAACGTCAATTCTTTAGGACAGGCAATATCAGCGGCAGTGCCTTTAACGTGTTGAGAATCAGGAACGCCGCCGACATCTGCGTTATGTTTAGGACAGCGATAGCCGCTGTTAATGTAGAGAGGATAGCCGCCGATATTCCAACGCAGTTGCTCCAAAAGTTCAATTAATTTTGGTGAAATTTTATCTGCGCCCTTGCCGCAACATTTACAGGTAAATTCATTTTCTGCAAAATGTTCACTGAGCATACCTGCAAGCGGCTTTACTTTTTTAGGCGATTCTGAAGGTGTGTCGATAACGTCAGGTTGTCCGTAGCGATACCAATTCGCTTTACCGACAATCACGTCTAAATAATCTTGCAACATATTACCGGGGCAAGCAGTACCCGCAAGCCCGTCAGGATCAACTTCACGATGTCCCAAAATATGCTGCCTGTCAGTAGGAATATTGTATTCTTCGCAAAGGTTAGCAATTAAAAGCGCGGCAGATTCAATTTGTTTATCAGTCGGCAAAGTGTGAGTAAAGCAACCGCTTAAATGAATACCGATAGAATCGTGATTTGCGCCGTAAGCGTGGGAACCGACAGCCCAAACAGGTCTGCCGCGTTCAATATCGCCGTTTTTCCTAATGACGAAATGGTAGCCAATACCGCTGTAACCTGCCGCCAAATGCCACTGATGAATTTGTTCAGAGTAAGCGTCAATGTCTGCGCCGCCGGTGTGATGAATGACAATTCTTTTGGTCTCGTATCTTTCAGCAAGTCCTTTTGTAAAATTAAAAGTTTTCTCTGTGATTCTAGCTTTTTGCATTTAATACACTTCCTTTAACGACGTTACGCATTTCGTTTTCAAAGTCAGAATATTTTTTGTCATTGTAATCCATATGAGTTTTAATCGATTCAACTTGATGTTGCAGATTGGTAACAACAGGGGACAAAGTATTTAAATTTCGGTCGATAACGTCAAAACGGCGTTCGTTTCTGTCAACCTGCTTTTGAAGAGTTTCAATAAGGTTAGTTAATTCAATGATTGAGTTGTTTAAATCTTTGAGTGTGCTAATCCCTTTGAAAATTAAAACGCAAGCAATAACTTCAATGGCACTCCAATTTTGCCCAAAAAGTTTTAAAAGTTCCTCCATTGCAAACACCTACTCTGAAAACAGACTTTCAATATCTTCAGTAGTAGCAATGTCGGAACTAAACGGGACAAAATTTTCGCCGCTGTAGGTGTAAATAACTTTTCCGTTGGATTCCAAATCAATATAAATTTTTCCAACTTCGCCTGTAATTTCGGTAGTGCTTTTTTCTCCGTTATCATCAGCAAAATATTTGATATTTTCTGCGTCGCTTGAATCAACGTGCATTTTTATAATTTCAACGCCGGATTCAACTGAAATTTTGTCAGATTTAATTTTTCCTTCTGCGTCTACAAAATCATTAGTTTTCATAAATTTTGAGTCGTTAAATTGGTCTTGCTTGCCTTTGAAAACTCCGAGCATATTAAGATTAACTATTTTTGCCATTTAAAAAAACCTCCTTAAAAACAAAAGGGCAAGGAAAAATTCCCTGCCCCCGAAAAAAATTTTTATTCAGTGAAAAGTGATTCAATGTCAGCGGTACTGACTGCAGAAATTGACGCGGCGTCAAGCGGTGTATAACCGAGCGCGCTTGTAACGTTGCCGCTACTCAAGCTGATAACGCCGTTATCAACAGAAATATTACTGCCGATTTGAACAATGCCGCCTTGAAGTGAACTTGCCGTATTAACACTGAAAGTGCCGTTTGCGTCAACGTTGATATTTGTACCCGCCTTTGCAAGTCCGATAACGGAATCAGACGCGGTTGCAACAGAAATAACGCCGTTAGCGATTGAAATGTTATCGCCAATTTGTACAAGTCCTTTATCGTTGGCAGTTGCAATTTTAACGTCAACAGTGCCGTTGGTAACGTCGAGATTGTCGCCAACTTTCAAAATGCCTGTGTCAGATTTACTGCCGGTTTTAACAGAAATAGTACCCGCGTTTACGTCGATATTTGTACCGATTTTAACAACGCCGAGAGAATCAGCACTGCCTGTAGCAACAGAAATTGTGCCTTCTGAAGAAACATTAATGTTATCGCCGACTTGCAAAACGCCTTTTTGAGTTGTTGAACCTGTTTTGACAGAAATAACGCCGCTATTGTTGTCAATGTTTGTACCTGTTTGAACAAGACCGAGAGTATCATCAGTTGCAGTAGCTACGCTGATAATGCCCGCGTCAACGTCGATATTATTGCCGACTTGTACAACGCCCAAAGAATTTTTTGTAGCAGGTGTAGTAGACGCCGTGCCGAGTTCGTCTTTAGTAGCATAAGTTGTAATAATGGGGTTGCCGTTGGCGTCGTTAATAGCTTTATCAGCAGTTGAAACGCTGTTACCGATTTTAACAAATGCAGTGCCTGAATATCTGTAAGAGCCGTCAATAGTTGCAGTTAAATCGTAATAAATTTTGCCGCGTTCGCCTGTGATAATTTTGGTTTTTTCTGCGTCGGAATAGAAAGTTACTGCGCCTGTGCTTGAATCAGTCGTAGTGTAACCTTCAACAACGTCATCGACGAAAGAGGGAAGTTGTTCGGCGGTAACTTTGCCGCCGGAAAGTGAAGCGAAATGCTCAAGGTTATATTCGTTTTGTTTAGTTTTGAAAGTTCTTAAACCGTTTAAATCAACAAAAGATCCCATTTTAAATCATTCTCCTTTTAGTTATCAATTTTTACTACAAATTTGTTTTGCCCGTTTAAAGATTCTTTAGGAACGCGCAACATATAAAAGCCGCCGCAATCGACGACTTCAGGGTCTTTTTCAAATGGATCGAAGATAGGCGGAGGTGGTGGGGGTTCGTGTGGTCTTCGACAATCGCAAGAATGTGGAGGCGGTTTAGGTATGTGCTGATGATTAAAAAATTCATCGTCGTCAATATCTTTGCCGTATTCATTGAAAGGCAAAACAATTAATTGAGCCGTGCCACTGCCGGTAGCTTTTCTTGCGTAAACTTTTTGGTAAATTTGAACTTGCTGAAATGGTTTCAGCAAAATTCCCTGTTCGTTTGTGTTGTTGGTAATTTCAATATTTGCGTCGCCGCTTAAGTTTTGGAAAATGCCATAAGTTGTTGCAATTTCTAAAAAATCTTTAGTCAAAATATATTTTTTCAAAGTCAACCCTCCTTTCCAACTAAAAAAGCACCTGCATTTCTGCAAGTGCCCTTTTTGACTGTTAATATTTTATCACATAATTTTAAAAGTTATCGCCGTCATAAGAAAATTTTTATGTATCGCGCCTTAAAATTTTTAAATATTCTTCGTAAGCAAAAGTTCTATTTCTGGAAATATTTTTTGTCGGCGTCAATATATCTAAATCTTCAAGACGTTTTACAGCCGTTGAAACTGTGTTATACGAAAGTTGCAGTGCTTCTGTAGTTTTTGTAATGTCAATGATCGGGTGTGCCTCAATATAATCAAAGACGCGCAAAACATTTATTTTGGCTTTTCCGAGTGATTGAATTTTGGAAATATTTTTATTGTGGAGTTCCGAAAGTTCATCAATAGTGTTAATTGCGTCTTGTGCTGATTCGTCTAGTGCATTTAGAAAAAATTTAATCCACTGTTCAAAATTGCCGTTAATTCTGACTTCAGATAAACGCCTGTAATATTCCGACTGATATTTTTTCAAAAAATAAGAAATGTACAAATTTGGCGCAGTCAAAATTTTTCTATCTATTAAAAACAAAATAATCAACATTCGCCCAATTCTTCCGTTACCGTCAAGAAAGGGGTGAATAGTTTCAAATTGATAATGAATCAACGCCGCACGAATTAAAACATTTGTGTCGTCTTCGGCGTTAATGTACTTTTCAAGGTCAGACATAGCGTCAATCATATCTTGTGGACACGGAGGAATATATTTTGCATTTTTTAAAGTTGAACCGTAACCGCCAATCCAATTTTGAGAGTGCCGAAATTCGCCGGGTTCTTTATCTTGTCCGCGTACGCCGTCCATTAAAATTCGGTGAGTTTCTTTTATCAACCTGTTACACAAAGGCAAATTTTGTAGCATAGATATTGCGGCGTTCAAAGCATTAATATAATTTACAACTTCTTCAACATCTTGATTAGTATTTTTGTCTATCATCGGATCAAGAATATCTTCAAGCGTGGCTTGAGTTCCTTCAATCTGCGAAGAAATTAACGCCTCTTTCCTGACGTACATTGCAGTAAACAAAATTTTGTTTGGTATCCTGCTTGAAATTGCGTCCAATGCCGCAATGCTTGCATTAGTTTTTGTAAGCAGTGAAATTAATTCTGCGTCAATAATTATTTCAGGATTAGGCGGCAAGCGACTTGGTACAAAAGATTGATAAGCCAAATCGCCTGTCAAATTTTTCCTGTAATATCCTGCACGTTTTTTCATAAAAATCTCTCCAAAAATAACTTGAAATATGGAAAAGATTTTAGCATAGTTATTTCAACTTAACAAGCTAAATTGAAATAAGAAAAATTTACTTGTCAAAAATTAGTACTTTTGATAACTGCAAGCAGTCAACTTGTCAAAAGATATGTATTTTGACAATCATTTTAACATAACTTTTTCAACAAGTGCAATTCGTTTTTTCTGAATGGCAATTTGTCTGCGGTCTTTTTCTTCGTTGTCAAGGTTTAAATTTTCAACTGCGGCGCGTTCCAACTTGCTAAACTTTTGCATTTCCTTTTGAATTTTTTTGAAACGATTGAAAAGATTTTCATTGTAACCTTCAGGCTTTTTGCCGGTAGCTTTAAATTCATTGTGCAATTTAGTTTGGTTGTCGAGTTGTTCATAATAATCATTGATAATTTTGGGGTTGCGATAAGGTATTCTGAAGAAACCGCCGACAATCGGAATCCAATCAATAGGCGGCAATGACGCTTTTTTATCGCCTACTACAACGTCTGCGGCTCTGAAAAATCCTTTACCCATATTGCCTGTAAAACCTGTAATAATGTGTTCAATTTTCTTTGGCGAATAGTCTGTAACTTCACCGAGATATTTGGCAATACCTAAAGTTCTGTCGTCGTACTGCAAATGTTCCGGCAAACTTTCCAATCTGCGCGGCACTATCGGATTTTTTGTAAAGAAATCGTAATTTGCCATAGATTCAAAAATAGGTTGTAAAGCAGTTGGGCAAAGATCAGGCAAAGTTTCAAATACAGGTTCAATGAAAGTTTTCTTAAATTCCATTGGTTTATTATTGTACATCCAGTTAAGGGCGTCTTCAGTCAAATTTGACATAAACCTGACGCCAAAATCCATACCTTTGGGAACGCGGAAATTTTCGCCTAAAATCCAATGTGAACGCCGCTCCCAATCATTTAAATCATTTTTGTACCAGTCTTCATCGTGATTGAGAATGAAAAGGAAAAGCGCAGGAAGTACACTGCTAATCATCAGTCGTAAAACTGAATAACCAAATTCTTTTCTGCCTTCTTCAGTTTTTAATTTTTCAGGATTGAAAGTGCGGCAGAATTTATCAATACCTTGCAAGTTAGCATTTGCAAACGCGGTTAAAGCGTTCCAACTGCGACTAGCCGCGCCGCCGCGTGCAAAGTCCATTAAATCCCTTGATTCATAAGCGGCAACTACTAAATCGTTATAGGTGTTTTGCCCGCCGTGCTCTTTCGCCAAAATATCTTTAATCTTTTTATAGTGTCCGATACGTGTACCGAGTTCGGAATATTCGCCGAATGCTGACATTAAATTTAAAAATTGTGCGCCGCCGTCTTTGATTCTTTGATACATTGACAGATTTTTCTTTTGCTTGCGCGTCAATTTGTCGATACTGACTTGAGTATAATCTCTGTCCATTGACCAAAAACTGGCTTGTGCGCCGCCGTGAATCATCCATTCATTAAAATCTTCGTCTTTGTGATACACGCTCATAATTCCTTTAATCGTATAAAGCGGAGTTTGAACAATATCAGTAACAGCTTCTATAAGTGATTTATTTTTGCCGTTGCTGTAAACGTAGGCGTCCTGAATGTCACGCGCCATATTTCGTATTGCAAAGTTAGGATTGTAAACTGTAACAAGGTTTCTCAATAAATTTGTACCGATTCTTAAAAATTTGGCAAACCAATTCATTTGTGGAGTAGTCATATTGTTTACTGCGTATACAACTGATTCATCAGTTTGTAGATATTTTTTTACGCCGTCTTCGTAAAAAGTAATTGTGGTGTGGTCGTCCGGCTTTTTGCCGTCAACTTCTTCAATCAATCTTCCGACGCCGTTACAACGTACAAGTCCCGCCAATAAAATTTTGGCTTTATTTTTTTCTGCGCGTTTTATGAAACTGTTGGTACTTGCAATAATCGACTGAATAGGATCAATAATATCACGCGCTGAACCTTCCATAGTTTTCAAGCTGTCGCCGTAACTCAAATTTTCGTTTTCGTCAAAAACTCTGTGCAAAGGTACATAATCTTTCCATTTCTTCAAAAGTTCGTCGTAAACGGTTTTACTTCTAATGCCGCTGTCTTGAATAATCGCAAGCATAATATTTGAATAATGAACTAAATCTTTTTGTGACTTGCCGTAACGATTTTTATTTTTTGAAATAATTTCGTCGCAAGTTTTTTCATCAAACCAATTTTGCGATTTTATCTTTGTGAAATTGTATTCGTTTTTCAATTTCGGCGATTTGCCTTTTGCCGGTAGCGTTGTTTAATAAATCTTCTTCTGCGTCGATTTTTTCTTGACGTTTTTCTATTGCCTTGTCGATTTGTTTGTTTTTATCGTGAATTTCTTTGACGTGGCAAGCCGTGACATATGCTTTAAATTCTTCGTAAATTTTATCGTCTTTACTTGCGCCGACTTCGTCAAGAATCATCTGCAGAGTTTTGAAATTGCTGAAGTCTATATTTTTGTAAGTTTCCTGCAAAACTTTTACAGCTTTTTCATTGCCTTCCAACATCATTCTTGCGCGTCCTGCCATACCTTTATAATTTCTAAGTGCAACGTACGGATTCAGACTTTCGGGAATTTTTTTGCCTGATTCTTTTTCAATTTCATCTACAAGGCGTTTGACGGGGGCAATATCTTCAACGAATTGATCATACAATGTTTGGCGATTAGATTTAAATTTTTCGCCAAAAGATTTTTGGTCGCGTTCACTGCTGACAATAGCCTGAACTTTTTCCATTGCGCTTTTGTTGTTCCATTCGATAAATTTATTTTGCGCGTCTAAAAGTTTTTCTCTGTATTCGTTATCAGCGTTTTGCATTGCGCGTTGAAATTCTTTTGATTCGGCAGAGGTGTTATTAATTGCGCCGTCAACAATCCAATCGGCAATGTAGTTATTCATTTCGGCAGTTGGAGTTAATTTTAATTTTTCGGCAACTAATTTTCCGACTTCAGGCAAAATATTTTCCCAGTCATACGCGCTTTGAGTGCGAATAACTTTTGAGTTATTTTTAACTGCAATATTGCCGTTTTCGCTTGCCAAATGTCCTGACGAAATTTTATAGCCGGTTAAATCTTCGAGTGATTCTTTCATTTGTTTTCTGATTCTTGGGCTACGTTCGCCGAAAAATTTATGCTCAAGTCTCTTTGCAAAGGCGGCAAATGAATTATCGCTGTTGTTGATTGAATATTTGATTGAGTTGTTTTCTTCGTCATTCTGTGATATATTTTCATTAGAAGATACGCCGACGGGCGGAAAACCGAGGGCTTCATTTGAAGATACTGGTGCCGCAGAATTTACCGGCGTATTTTCTGTTTCTTCAAGCCAATTAAGATTCCGAAAGTTAATTTGTCCGTTATTTCTTTTTATCAATGTTATATGGATAGCTTTTGAGTGCCCGTTAATTTCTACGTGGTTGTTCATATAATAGAAATAGTCATCTTTATGACGCTCTTTATGTGTATCTACACCTCTAACATTAGTGGCTGTCCGAATAAGCTCCGGCAAATATTTTACCAACAACAATTTTTGTACTTCTGGACTTGTGGATATAACTTTTTTCCCGCCGTCATTTGTAAAATTTACAATTCCGTTTTCGTCAATATCAATTCTTCCGAGTTCAGCATTAAAAACACTTGTACCCTGCAAATTTTCACGATAGTAATTAATAGCTTTTTTGCGTAATTCCTTAATGTCAGCGTAATCGCCAAATTCATCGCCAGTAACTTTTACAACGTTTTTAGAGTTACCACGCATTGAAAATTGAACTTGTGGCAGTGCGTCCCCGTTTGAAAGTTCGATTTCTTTTGTACGCTTATTAAATCTGAAAATAGCGTTGCCGTCTTCGTCAACTAATGAACGCGCCATTTTTCCGAACGTTTCATACATTTTATTTTTTTGCTCCCGCGTTAAGCCGTTAATTGGCGTATTAAAAAAGTCCGTGAACTTATCAATCACAGACTTAAACCAACTTATTAACCGCTGTACAAGCGATTTATTTTTTTTGCCGACTTCCTGAAGTAAACCTGCGCGGCTTGCAACGTCTTTCATATTGTCAGCAAGAATTTCTTCAATAACTTCAGCGTCGGTTAAATTTTGCCGTCCAATTTCTTCTTTGTAGTCGTCAATTTGTTCTTGAGAAATATTAACGGCTTTGGCAACTTCATTGAAAAGCGCGGGATTATTTTTAGCTAACCAGTGAAAACTTTCGTGCCAGAAAATCCAATCGTGCGAAGTCTCGGAATCAACATTTATGTAAGTAATGCCGTTAGAATGTGCGCCGTGAAATTTCTTGTTTCCTTTGAAATAAATAACGGGCACGCCCATTTTTTTCGCAAATTCGGCAGTGGCTTTTTGTTTATTGTCCAATTCTTCAGGAGCTAAAATTTTATCCATTTTAGTTTCAATATTGTCACGAACAGAAAATTTTGAGTTATCTTTTGGCGAATCAATTAATTTTAAAGTTTTAGAATCATCGACAAAGAGATATTTTTCAGCCATTTTCAAAAAAGTTTGTCTGTCAAAATCATCATTAAACTTAATCGCCAATTCATTAAATTTGGTATTGCCGTCTATTTGGAAAGTTGGTGTATCGGTTTCGCCGGTAAATGACGCTCCGTTAAATTGTTCGTGAAATACCAATAAGACATTTGAAACTCTTTGCGAAGGATCGTGAATAACAATTCTGCAAGGATTATCTAACACTTGAATTTGTATAGGGTCGGAAATGGTTATATGTTTTCCGTCAATTCTTAAATTGCGTAAAAGTTCATCTGCCCTATTTTCAATTTCTTCATTAGAAAATTTTTCTTCCTGAATGTTTTCAAGGCTGTTTTCACTGTTGCCGCGTTTGGAATATTTATTTTCTTCTGCGTTTAATTCGTCAAGTGCTTTCTTTGTATCTTCGCTATGTGCTTTTTCTTCATTACGAGAATTAAAATAACTATTGAAAATTCCGGTATAAAATTTTGTGGACGGCAAAAATTTATCAAAGTTTTCTTTAACGTACCTTATGAACCGAATTGTATCTTTAGTCTTGCCGTTGCCGACTTTAACTTTAACTTCAAAAATTTCATCGGGTTTAATGCTTTTGTCAGTTCTAAATTCAAATCTTGAAAACAGACTTGAAAAGTCGTAAGAATCATCTACATTAATTCCTGTTTCTTCAGTAAATTTTTTCGCCAAATGATTCATAACTTTTCTAACTTCTTCATTCTCAATATCGCGTGCGTTGTCTTTTGATACGCGCTTGCCTTCAAATTTTAAAATCGGCTTGCCGTTTTTCATTTCAACTGTAACGCCGGAAATTTTATCATCTGCATTATCTTCATTGCCGTTTTCTACCGCCTGTGGTAATATATCACTTATAAGGTTCTCCGGCGCTACGTGAGTCGGCGATGTGGAAGTATGAGTTGAACCTTTAGAGCCTGCAGGGGACTTGGTGCCGTCACTAGTCATTAACTCTGCAGGCTTGTTCAATTCTTGCAGTTCTATTGTATAAAGTTTGTGTCCGTGTTCAAATATTTCTTTAGCCATTATTCGTGCTACAGCATTTTTGCCTAAAACTTCAGTATTGCAATGAAAATATTTTATTGATAAAACGTCAGCTTGCTGATTTTTATCTGCACGAGTTTCAGCTAATGTAGCGTTTTCATAAAGTTCTTTTATGTTGGAGGCAGCTTCAAAGTGTTGCTGTTCAGTGTAACCATTGGCTATTGATTTTCTCAAGGCTTCATCAGAAACCAATTTGCCCACGCCTTTTTTACTAATTTGTGCGGCAATACCTGTTTCTCTGTTGATAAAAGGAATACTTCGTAAAGGATTGATTTTTTCTTCAAATACTTGCCGTGCAATCCACGCATTTTTTAAATGTCCGTCTTCAGTAAATGCGCCTTTATAGGCGGCTTTTTTTGTTTCATCAGTATCTGCATTTTTATCTGATTCTTTCTTGCTTGCATTATTTATTTTTTTATCTAAATCGTCTAATGATTTGCGGTCTGCTTGGTCTCTCCTGTCTAATGCTCCTATAACCGCTGTAGTTGCTTGGCGTTTAATAATTTCATTCCTTAATGATTGTTCCATTTCAGGTGTTAAACCGCCAATTACAACGTGCTTATTTGTCCAATCCGTTGCAACTTTTATTGCGTTATCAGCAAGACGTTTAGCGTCATCAGTATCTTCAATCCTTGAAATTTTATCCTGCTGAACTTCCTTTGCATTGTCGCTAAATTTAGTTCCTGCGTCATTTACGATTTCTTTTTCTTCCTCAATGTCTTCAGTATCTTCTTCAGATTCAATATTTTCAACTTCTGATTCTTAAGTGATGTTTACAAATTTTTTATTAGTCTCTGCAGTATTGGCGTTTGTATTGTCGCTTGTAGCTTTTATTTCATTGTCAATTTCAGCAAGTTTTCTTATAGCCTCGTCAAGTTCCGCTTGTTTATCAAATTTTGTCGGTCTGCTTTTTATTTCTGCAAGTTCTTTTTTATTCTTTTCAAGTGCATTTGAAACTTTATCAATTTCTTTTTGAATACCTGAAATGAAATTTGCCATTGATTGAACAGTGCCGGTTACATTATAACTGCCGTGATTTTTCAAGAAAACAAATGGGACGCTGTCGCCGTCAATTTTTGACACTTCAATATCAAAGCCGCCAATTTCGCCGATTTTTTTTCTTTCTGAACCTGAAATATTTTTCAATGCTTCAGAATATGCTTCGCTTGCTTCTTTTCTGTCGTCAAAAATTTTATCGCTGATTTTCATTTTGAAGGCGTCGCCTTTAACGTCAACTTTTTCTTTAGCATCTAATTTCAAATTTTCTAACTGTTTTTCAACAAAAGGAATTCGCCTTTCCAAATCTTTTATTTTCTCTTGATTTCTTCTTTGATTGTCAAAATGATTTATCTGCAAAAGTTTCAAACGGTTTACTTTGTTTTCTAATTCCGAGCGTTCTTTAATTTTGGGGTCGCCTGACGCCAATGCAACCGCTTCACCTGCATTTAATGTAAGTTCGTCAATGGCGTCTATTTCAGTGCCGCTAATTTTGCCGCGCAGAAATCCGGTTATCATTTGCTGCTTAATTTTCATTTTTTCCCACGAAAAACCGTCACTGGAATTTTTTGTCAAATAAGTATAGATTTTAACTTTTTCGTTTAAGTTGCCGGCGCGTAAAATTCGCCCTTCACGTTGTTCAATGTCACGCGGACGCCACGGACAATCTAAATGGTGCAGTGCTACCAAATGCTTTTGAAAATTTGTACCTGCGCCCATTTTTTGAGTTGAGCCGAGAATTACTTTTATTTCGCCTTCATTAACTTTTTCAAAAAGTGCCTTCTTTTGTTCAGCGGTTTTAGCTTCGTGAACAAATGCAATTTGATTTCTGGGAATACCGCGCATAATTAATCCGTCACGAATATTTTCATAAAGTGACATATCAGCGGCAGTAAGTGCAGAATCGTCTTCGCTGTCTTCATTATCGTCAATGTTTTCGGCAATATCAGTATCATTGTTATCTTTTTTATTTTTTTTGCTTTTAGCTTTAGGCGTTCCCAAATCTAAGAAAATTAATTGCGTTCCTTTAACATTTGTAGTTTCTTCAAAATTTTTGAAAACGTTGTCACAAAGTTTAGGAATTTTCCCGCCCGCCTCTGAAGGAGGAGTAGTTGGGTCAACCAGTCGCATATCTATTGAGGCTTTTCTCCAATCGCCGTTAATTTTCAGCAGATTATCTTCTGTCGGATTAACTTTTCTGTCACGCACGGCTTGTGCGCGTATGCCAATTTTTTTGGTGTATTCAATTTGTCTGTTTGTGGGTTCAACAACTTCTTGAATACGTTCAACTTTTGGGCGTTTCAAATGTGGCAAATCTTCCTGCACTTTTATGTCCATAAATTTTCCGCACATTGTACGTAAAGATTTTGCGTTAAGTAAACTTACTCTGTTGGTCGGTTTATAGTCAGTGCCGTCTGAGGATAATTCAACGCTTGTTTCAAGGCGTCCAAAATTTTTTATCCACTTGCCAAAAGTCTGCAAGTCGTTTTCAACCAGTCCGTCATAATCTAAAAACCTTTGCAATGTGAAAATTTCGTTTAGGGTATTGGAAACGGGCGTGCCCGTCGCAAAAATTACACCGCCGCCGTTGCGTTGTTTTGAAAGCCAGCGGGTTTTTGTAAATAAATCCCACGCACGTTTTGAACCTGTGGTACTTATTCCTTTTGCCTGTATGTTTGTTGTAAATTTGAGATTTTTAAATAAATCGCTCTCGTCAACAAAAATTTGGTCAATTCCGAGTTCTTCAAACGGCATTATTATTTCTTTGGCGTCAATATCTGTCATTCGTTTAAGGTCTGATTCCAGGTTAGCTATTGCTTCTTCCAATGCTTTAATAAATCTTTTTCCGTTTGGATCGTCGGCGTTTTCTCTTCTTTCGGCTTCCAAAAGTGCAATTTGTTCATCAGCAAATTTTTTATAAGTTTCTGCAGACAGCGGCAATTTTTCAAAAACTTCGTGTGAAATAATAATTCCGTCCCAATCGCCGGTTGCAATTTTTGAAAGTGTCGCTCTGCGTTTGGCGCGGTTTTCTGCTTTTGGTTTTTCCGATGTTCCTTTTGATGAACCGAGCGGCAAACTTTTTGAATCAAGAACTAACAATTTTGCTGAAGGATAAGCCTGTAAAAATTCAGCTTTAAATTGCCCTACAATATTGTTTGGCACGGCGTAAAGCGGTTTTCTGATTAATCCAAGTTGTTTCATTTTCATTCCTGAAATTACCATTGCCCACGTTTTCCCCGCGCCGACGCAGTGTCCGATTAATGTATTGCCGCCTTGTAAATTGCGATAAATTACGTCCTTTTGATGAGGATACAATTTTTCTTTTACAGTTTCGGTAAGTCCCAGAAAAGAATTTAAATGTTCGCCGCTATAGCGTCTTTCAACATAACTGTTGAATTTGTCGTTATAAGTGCGGAGTATATTTTTTTTGCGTTCTTCGTCCGCCCAAATCCAATTTTCAAATTCTTTCTGAATGGCTTTTGCTTGCCGCTTCAGTTTTTGCGCCATCCACTATGCTTCTTTTGGTTTCCGGGTCTGTGTATGTTATTTTCAAATCAGAATAATTCATAATTCTTTCGAGTAATTTTAAAAACGTCCAATTTGAATTGCCTTGCATTCCCCAAACCGATTGATTTTCATTAGTATAACTTGTTCCGTAAATGAAATATTGCCCTGTTACCGAATTAAAAGCAACTTTTCCGTTGTACCAAATTTTTATCATATGGCGGATAAAATCTTCATAGTATTTTGTATCAATGAAAGTTGAACCGAGCCGTATATTAATTTCATTTTCTGTTAAATCACGCGGCAAAACTTTTTCCAACGCCGCTACATTGCGTTGAAATTCAGGATTATGTCTAGCCGCCTCTTTGGCAAATTCCAACTTTTCACGAACATTGCCGGATAAATATTCCTCTGCCAACTCATGCAAATTTGTTTCGGGATTTTTATAAATCTTGTCGCCGAGTTCTTTTATAATTTCGTTTTTAGTTTTGCCCGTCAGCTTATGAATATATTCCATATCAAGATGTCCGCGTATCGAAAGAGAATCATATAAACCTTCTTCAACGGTATCTGCGGAAGTCGGTTCTATTATTGGGCTTACTGTTCGTTTAAAAAAAATATCGGCTTTTTTTGCCGATTCTTTCTTTGTTTTTTTATCGTAGTTGTAGTTTTCAATCGCCGCAACCGAGCCGTAATTAGGATCACTGCCCAAAATTTTTTTATTTTTTTGTGCGTTTAAATAACCGTGATTTTTAACAAAATTATCGTAATTTTTATGAAGACTTTGGCGCAACTCTGAAAGTTTTTTGTCGGTAGTTTCAGGCGTCAACTGCGCGTTCAAAATATTATGTACAGACTTCATCAGCGGCAAATAATCTTTTACAGCCGATTGATTTTTGGCGTCAACTTCAACAAGTTCATTCCCGTCTTTTTGATAAAATTTTCCGCCTTTTTCTGTGAAAGAAAAATTCTGCGTTTCTGAATCGGCAATTACTTTTCGAGTATTTTTTAAACTGTCGTGTTCGCGCATTTGTACCGGCTTGAAAATATTTTCCGGCAGTTGTTCCATTAACTTTTCTAATTCTTTTTCAACGTTGTATCCTTTGCCGTCAAGTGCAAGCCGCGCCGCTCCGTAACCGCCATACATAGTATCTTTTTTTAATTTTCCTATCATATGGCTTGGGTTTTTCTTGAAATATTCGTTGATGTCTAAATTTTCGTTTTCAACTTTGATTGTTAGAATTTCTTGCCAATCCTGCGCGTACGGTGAAGGGTCTAACGGCTCCAATCTTTTCTGCAAAATTAGAATATCTGTCGTGACTTGTGTACCTGCGTTTTTTTCAAAAGCTGTATTTGGAAGTTTGAACGCCGCTATTAAATCTGCCTTGCTGTTCATTTCTGCGCGGAGTTTTTGAGCTTCTGCACTTTCGCTTTGCATTGTGCCGGTACTGGTTATAAATGCTACAAGTCCGCCCGGTCTTACTTTGTCCATTGCCTTTGCAAACAAATAATTTCTCTTTTTGTTTTCGCTGTCATAAGGTCTGATTTCGCCGCTAAATGGTACATTCGTTATTGCAAGGTCAAAATAGTTGTCAGGCATTTTTCTATCTTGAAAACCTTTTATTTCAATATCTGCGTGTTGATAAAGTTGTTTGGCGATTCTGCCGGTTAAGTCGTCAAGTTCCGTAGCTGTTAATTCGCTGTTTTTTGAAAATTCGGAGGGCATTGTTCAAAAGAAAATACCGCTGCCCATTGACGGGTCTAAAATCCTGCCGCCTTTAAATCCTAACTTGCTAATCCCTTTCCAAATTGCACTTGCAATTTTCGGAGTAGTGTAAAAAGCGTTGGTTATTGACGCCTTTGCCGCTTGATATTCATCAGGCGTTAAAAGTTCTCTGAGTTGCCGATATTCTTTTTCCCAATCTTTTTTACCCATTACAAATGCATTTGCCAAAGTTCCCCAGCCGTTGAACTTCGATAAAATTTCTTGTTCGCTTGGAGTTGCCAAACGCCCTTCACTTTCAAGCTGTTTCAAAAGTTTTATTGCGGCGATATTCTGCTTGAATTTTTCTTTCAAGCCGCCACTTCCAATTTCGGTATTGTCTTCGGTAATTTTAAAATTATGTCCGGCAAATTCTACCTTTGAAACATTTTCAGAAATTCCTCTGCCTCCGCGCTCGTCTCCTGCGGCGGATTGTACAACGCTCTCACTTCCTCGTACGCCATTTCTTGTGCCATTTCGTGCGCTTGATTCTCCTGTATCATTCGTTGCATTGGATCTGTCGCTTGCGGCATTTGGCTCAGTATCGTTTCTTTCAGTTCCTGATATTTCTTGTCGTTCTTGTCCAGAAAATTCTTCAGATACCTTATCACTCCCTGTTTGCCGTGTTCCTTCGTCAGCTGTTTCGCGTATTTCGGATTGTTGTATGCTATGTCCTTCATCAGTCCCTCTGCGCGTTCCCAATTCTCGTTGCTCATTTTCTAAGCCTCCATAAATTTCTAATGCCTTTTTAAATGTTTGCAAATCGCTATTTTCTTCAAAAACAAAAACATTTATGACATTTTGGCTAAACTTTTGCCCGTTTAATTTTATCGCTAAATCAGATATATTTTTCTTCATTTTCGTCGGCAATTTATCCCATTCATCACGACTACTACCAACCAAAATATAATCTTTTTCAGTCTCAAAATTAAATTCTGTTGGTGCGGATTTATTTTCCAATCCTACCGCTTTTAATGCCTCACGTGCCGACTTTTCTATTTCGTCTGTATCATTTTTCTTTCCTTTGTATCTTTCAAGTACTTTTGCAAATTCTGCCGCGTTATCTTCGTTGTTGAATTTATAACTCGAATGTTCTTCATTATTTTGAACTGTAATGACGCCCATTTCATTTGCAACTTCGTCCGCCTCTTCAAGTATTTTTTCTCTGTTTTGGTCGTCTTCAAAATTTATGTTGACTGTTTTACCTTCAACTTCAACCGTGAAGTTTGCCGCAGTATTCTCGTTTTCAGCAACTTCATTATCATTAACCAATGATTGATAAATCGGCTGGAACATATCATCTGTGACTTTATTAAAGGCGTTCCAATGCTCTACAAGAAAATCTGCAAATTCATATTCGTCTTGCTTGTCAGCAATAAAATTTTTAAAACGCTTCGAGTACGTATAGACTTTGCGGAACATTTCAGGTGTATTATCTTTTGCGAAACTAACTGCTTTTTTATCAGCTTTGAAATCTTCAATCACGCTTTCAAGCGTTTTTTCTGCGTCTTTAAAATTTTTGCCGTATTCTTCATTAATTTCTTGAACAATTTTTTGCAAAGGATTTAAATTTTTATTTTCTGCGTTGGTGTTATTTTTTTTAGTTTCTGATTCATTTTTATTTTCTTCTTGAGTGGCAATTTTAAAAATATTTTTGTTTGCGTCTTCGATAAATTCATTGCGCCCTTTTGCAGTTTTAAAAAGAAATTTTTTAGCAAATCCGCTATAACTGCCGCCATATCTTTTGGCAAGTGAGTTAAGTTTTGAAAATTCATCATTTGACCTGCGCTCGGTAAGTTCGACGCTGGGAATTAATTCACCGGTTTTGGTGTGTCTAAATTCGCCGGCTTTCAAAACAGTATTTATTGAAGGTGTAGTTACAGGATTTTCAGCAGAATTTTCTTTGACAGGCTTTTCAGTCGTTTTATCAGATGAAACTTTTTTATCTTCCATTTTAGGAAGATTATTATGCGTTTCAACGTCAAGATAGTGATACTCTAATCTTAAACGTCGCATTTCTAAATCAGTCATACCAATACTTTTTCTTGAATCATACAAAAGTGATTCAGCGGCTCTTGCAAAATCTTCGGCATCTTCACTTTTTTTAAATTCAAAAGTGTGATTATCGTATGTATTCGCCTGTCCGTTTAATGTTTCTGCCAATTTATTCAACATATTCATATTGTTTTTATTTTCAATAGCAATATGAAAATATACACGTTTTGGAACTCCGCTTTTTATATTTTCACAATGTAAACCGGTATATATTGCAAAATTATCCGGAGAAAATGTTTTATTTAAAAGTCTTGCCTTTTTTAATATTTTTCGTGTACGAAACTCGTTGTCAATTAGTTCGTTCAAACGATTAGCATTTTTTATTGCGTTCCGAGTTTTTTCATCAAGTACATCATAATTACTTGAACCCGTTACTACATTATTTTCCTCTATATCAGTAGTTTCAATTTCTTCATTTTTTATATCTGTAGATTGAGGATTTTCCTGCATTGATTCTGATTCTGATTCTGATTCTTGATTGTTATTTTTTGCAGATGTTTCATTTCCCAAATAAATATCTAACGCCTTGTTAAAAATTTGTGCGTCAATGCTGTTTTCAAATTCGTAACTATGTTTACCTTGCTTTGATTTTAATTTGCTGTCTTTAATTTTAAATTGCGCCGTAAGTTTGCCAAAGTCATCAAGGATATTTTGGCTGAAAGGTGTATAATGATTGTTTTGTTTCGGAATTTTTATTTCAACGATATTATTATCCTTACGACTTAATTTATATTCAACGCGCTCTTTGGGTGCAATTTTACCTTCAAGCCCTGCCGCTTTTAATTTTTCATTTGCGCGGCGTTTAATTTCTTTATCATAGCGTTTTTGTTCAAGTTCTTCAAGCCCGTCAAAATTTTCAAACGCTTGTATTGCGTCCCGCGCTTGCCGTTGCATTTTGTGGTAGGCTGTTGTGACATTGGTTTCATCTTCAAAATCTAAGTCATATCCATTTTTTCCTATAGCGTCATAATTAATTTCAAGAAGTTCATCGGAAATAGCGCGCATACTCTTTTTAAAATTTGATATTTCGCCATACAAAGATTTTAATTCTTCAAAACTTGCCTTACTGTCGGGTTGTAAGCCTTCAATGAATTTTGCGGTTGTATCATTGTATTTTTTGAGAGCCTGCTCAAATCTGCTTTCAAATTCATTTATTGTATCATCATCTAATACTTTTATAATTTCTGAGTTGTCATTTTCTGCAGATTTTTTAGCTTTTCTTGCTTTTACGGTTGAATTTTCTATTTCGTCATTACTTGAAGTATTGGCAACTGCTTTTTCTGATTCTTGTTTGTTATTTTTTGCAGATTGTGATATATTTTGATTGGAAAGATTATCAGAGTCGTTTTGGACGTTTGGTTCGGGGCTTGTGACATCGGACATCTGATTTTTTTCCGATGAAGAAGGCGCAGAGTCGTTTTGGACGTTTGGCTTGGGGTTCGTGACATCAAGCATCTGCGTCTTTTTCGTTTTAAACGCAGTTTTTACTTGAGCTTTTTTCTTTCCACGTTCAAATAAAAGTGTATATCCCGTCCCGCCATTATTTTTCATTACCATTATTGATTGGTTACCTTGTTTGTCGGTATTTTCTTTTTGTGCAAAATCAAAATCATTTATAATATCATAAATGTCTCCAATGTTTTCTACGGTAATATTAATTTGACCGCGCTTTTCTTCGTTTTCTCCGTGATGACTTTTGATGTGCCTCATATCGCTCGCTGTAATAAAAATCTCGTCTACGTCGTGTCCAAATAACTCTTGAACTTTATCACGGAATTTTTTTGACGGATTGAAAGAAACTTTACCGTTATAGTCTTTGTCATTCCAAGATTTTTCTGCTAAATCGGCAAGGGCTTTTTTTATTTCAGCGGATTTTTCAGTTTTGTCTTGTGCAGTTTCATTTATATCAACTTCAATAGGTTCATTATTGTTGTCAAAAAGTAATTCTGTAGCTTTTGAAAAAGTTCTTGCGTCTTTAAGATTTTTAAATCTAAATGTATTGTCATATCCTTCAATTTTTTCATCGCCTGACATTTTGGCAACTTTATCCAAAGTTTTTTGAACTTTATGTGATTTAGGATTCATCTCTTGTGCGCCGTCAACTTTTACTACAAAACCATCGCGTTTATCTTGTCCGCCAAACATTCCATTATTAGGCATTATAGCAGATACTGCGCTCCCTGTTGAATCCATTGCAAGTGCTTTCTCTTTAAACTTCGACTTTTGCAAAACTTGTCTTGCGCTATCTTCAATTTTTTTATCTTGATTTTCAACATTTGAATTAACATCATTGACTTCGTTTGCAGTTGAGATTTTTTCTTGTTCAGTTTCAACTGAATTTTTCTGTAAATCTGCGAAAAATCTTTCTATCCCGTTATAAGTCGCTTTAATTAAAGAATAATGTTTATTTGTGTTTTCTTCGCCTATGTTTGCAATAAAGTCTTTTCTTATGTCTTCAAAATCTGTAGTGCCTGTTTCGTACAAATGCCCAATTCTGTTTGCAATGGAGGTTACTTGTTTATCGCTGAACTTGTCAATCTTCGGCATTGTTTTGAGCATTTCCCAAATTGCCGGTTGCCAATTTTCTAATTCATCGGCAAATTCTTTTGATTTTTTATTGGTTGCAGTTTCGGTTATCTTTTTTGCCCAGTCTGCAAAATTATTTATTCCGCGCTGTACATAAACTAAACCTATTTTTAAACCTGCCGTCCAAACTTCAGGATTGAACATTGGATTTGCCGACGTTTTCTTCAGTGCCTTTTCAAGTTCATCAAAGTATCTGTTTAATGCTTCGTCGCTGTCGTCAATCACGTTTACAAATTTATCTGCAGGAATTGTATTTTCTTTTGTACGATTAAAAGTATTTTCTTTTGCACTCTTAACAGTATTTTCTTTTGCATTTTCAACAATTCCAAACGCTTCAAGTAAATCACGGGTTGTTTCTTCGTCAGAGCCAAAAATAGTTGTGCGATCTTTCGGCTTTTCTACTTCAGATACTTTTTCTTCTTTAGCCTCTGCAACTGATTCGTTTGAAGTTTTATTTTCTGCCGGTTTTACATTTTCAACTTTTGGATTTTCTTTTTCAGTTTGTGCCTTCGCATTTTGAATGTATGTACTTGATTCTTCCTCAAATTTGGCGCGGCTTTCTTCGTCTTTGAATCTGAAAGTTTTATCTTTTGCTTCGCTCAAAGTGCCGCCGTATTTTTGGGCGATTTTTTTTACTTCTGAAAATACTTTCGACGGCAAATTTGTTTTTATCGCCGATTCAAAAGTTACTGCGCCTGTTTTGGGGCTTGTTGTTTCTTTAGCTTTAAAATTATTTTTCTCCGCTACTGATTCTTGTTTGTCATTCTGCGTTGTTTGTGTTATATTTTCGCTGGATACACTTAACGTATCCATTGGAGCATTGTTTTTTTCGGTCGCGCTCTGTGCATCAGTTCCAACATTTTCACTGATGTCACCATTTTGAGCCGGTTCGTCGTTGGAGACGAATGGCAGGGATGCGCTCCTGTCAAAAATCAGTGTTCCTTTTTGTTTTTCTTCTCTTTTACTGTTTACTCCCAACGCACTTACTATCGTATAATAATCGCCGTTATCAGTATTCAACATTAAATCCGTCGGCATTATGTTATCAATTTGCCCAAAATCTTTGCTACCGTCCGGCTTAATAATAAATTCTTTACTCTCAGCCTCTTGTAAACTTTTGCCGCTTTCAGTTCTATAGCCTTCAGCTAATTCAGCGTTTGAAGTATCTTTTTCGCCTTTGTTGGCGGCTTTATTTGAACCGCCCGCAGTTGAATTTGTAATTTCCGCAACGTCTTTTTCATTCAAAGAATTTGTAATTTCTCGGACAAGCGCAGGTTGTTTCATTTTTTTTACTTCGTCATTTTTAAATCCAAATTTTTCTGCGTTGGCGATAATTGATTCACGGTAATTTTTCGCATTGCCGAGTTTATACGCCTAATTTATTGCCATAGCGCGCCCGTTGCCGTTCAAAACTACGCCGTCTTCACGAATGACAGGTGCGCCTTGATTAACGTTACGGCTGTCCAACAAGTCATTAGGTGCTGTTGGTAAATTAAAAGTGAATAACCGAAGCGGCAAGTAACACAAAATTCAAAAAGCAAACAGCTAATTTATCGAACCTAAATGCAATATGTCTATA